>JAJNPX010000187.1 GCA_021155145.1 Acidisarcina sp.
TCGTTCGAGAGATAGATGCACTTGGCGGTATCATGGGCCGCGTCATCGACCGAACCGGGATCCAATTTCGCCTGCTGAATCGATCGCGCGGTCCGGCCGTCCAGTCGCCGCGGGCACAGGCGGATCGAAGCCTTTACCGCACAGAGATGCGGCGGGTTCTCGAGGCCACCCCCGGCCTGCACCTTCGGCAGGGTGTTGTAACGTCTCTAATTGTTGAGAATAATAAGGTTATAGGTGTAGAGATGGAGGACACGCGTTGCTTTTCGGCGAAAGCGGTCGTCGTAGCAACGGGCACGTTTCTCAACGGAATGATCCACACCGGTCAGAAGACCTACTCCGCGGGGCGTGCCGGTGAACCGGCCTCGATACAACTGGCCGAATCGTTGAAGGAGCTTGGATTCCCCGTTGGAAGGCTCAAGACAGGGACTCCGCCAAGGCTCGATGGCCGTTCGATCGATTGGGACGCCTTTGAGCCTCAACCGCCCGACGAACGGCCGGTGCCGTTCTCTTTTGCGACCGACAAGATCGAGCAGCCGCAGATACAATGTTTTATAGGTTATACAAGCGACGAGTTGCATAATGCGATCCGCCGCAATTTGCATCGCTCGCCGCTCTACTCAGGCAAGATCAAAGGCATCGGGCCGCGGTATTGCCCTTCGATCGAGGACAAGGTCGTAAAGTTTGCCGATAAGGACCGCCATCAACTATTTCTGGAACCTGAAGGGCATAACACGAACGAGGTTTACCTTAACGGTTTCTCGACCTCGCTTCCGTCCGATCTGCAGTTTGAACTGCTGAGGATGATCCCCGGGTTCAAAAATGTTCAGATAATTCGCCCGGGCTACGCAATTGAGTACGATTATGTCGATCCGCGAGAGATGCGGCCGACGATGGAATCGACCCGCCTCGGCGGCCTGTTCCTCGCCGGGCAGATAAATGGGACCACCGGCTACGAAGAGGCCGCTTGTCAGGGACTGATGGCCGGGATCAACGCCGCGTGCTCGATACAGGGCAGGACGCCATTCGTGCTTTCACGCGATAAGGCCTATATCGGCGTTCTCGTCGACGACTTGATCCAACATGGAGTGGACGAGCCATATCGCCTCTTTACCTCGCGGGCTGAGGCGAGGCTGACACTGCGCCACGACAATGCGGACGAGCGCCTTTCGCCGATCGGCCGCGAGCTGGGACTCGTCGGTGATACAGATTGGGAGAGATTCAGCGGTAAGCGAGACCGCTTGGCCCAACTGCGAAACGCCCTCGATTCGACTCGTTTCAAGCGTTCGTCACCGGAATACGCCGCGGTCTCGCAACTGCTCGGACATGATCTTGGGGACGCATTCACTCTCTCGCAGCTGGCGATGAGGCCCGGAGCCGGCCCGGCGCTCATCGCGCGACTGCTTCCATCAGCCTTGAAAGAAGAGGTCAAAGAGGGGGAATTGGCCACGGCACTCGCCGATTCTCTCTATTCCGGGTATGTCGCGAAACAGCAGGTCGCCAGCGAACGCGTAAACCACCACGATGGGTTGAAAGTTCCGGAATCATTCCGCTTCGACTCGATCAGCGGCCTTTCGCACGAAATGGTCGAACGTCTGGAGCGAGCCCGCCCGCAGAATTTTGGCCAGGTTCGAAAGATCGGCGGCCTCACTCCCGCCGCTATTTCGACAGTCTTGGTCCACCTGACCGCAGATCAGGCTCGATCCGCTTCGGTGTAATGTGGCACGTGCCACATCTCGAACGCCGAAAGTGTGCCACGTGCCACATTTCGCATTTTCGGTATGCGTTGTGGTAACTTATCAATTCGCTGTATTACGCTTTAATGGGAAAGATCATTGCCGTCGCCAACCAGAAAGGCGGCGTAGGAAAAACGACCACCGCGATCAATCTCGCCGCGGCACTTGCATCCAACGGCAAGAAGGTCCTGCTCGTGGATGCCGACCCGCAGGGTAACGCCACCTCCGGTTCGGGCGTCGCTCGCATGAACGGCCGAAAGTCGCTGTACGATGCGATGTCCGGGTCAAGTACGATCCGGGAGTTGGTCGTGCCGACCGAACTTCCGACGTTATGGGTGCTTCCGTCGAACAAGAACCTCGCCGGCATAGAGATCGAGCTTGCCGATTCGGACGACCGGGCAACGATCCTAAAGCAGCTTCTGGAAGACGCGAGGGAGTATTTTCATTACATCATCGTCGATTGCCCGCCAAGCCTGGGGATTCTGACGCTCAACGGCCTCACTGCAGCGGATTCGCTTCTGGTGCCGATCCAGTGTGAGTACTTTGCTCTCGAGGGCGTCACGGAGCTTTTCGAGACTCTGGCCCGCCTGAAACGCGAGCTTAATCCCGGCCTCACGATCGAGGGTCTGCTGCTGACCATGTATGACGAACGCACAAATCTAGCGGCGGCCGTCGCCAAGGACCTGAGAGATTTTTACGGGCCGCAGGTGCTAAAGACGGTGATACCCAGAAATGTGCGGCTCGCCGAAGCACCCAGCTACGGAAAGCCGATCTTGTTGTACGACGCAAGATCGAGGGGTTCTGAGGCATATAGTGACCTTGCAAAGGAGATTTTGAGCCATGGCTAGAAAGCCCTTGGGCCGTGGGCTGAGCGCTTTGCTCGGCGAGGACCCCATCGTGACTACCGACGGAATTCAGGGTGAAGTGGATATCGACCTCATCGAACCCAACCCTGAACAGCCGCGTACAAGGTTTGTGGACGCCAATCTGGACGAACTTGCCCGCTCTATCACTGCGAACGGGATCGTGCAGCCGATCGTCGTCCGAAAGGTCGGGACCCGGTATCAGATAATTGCGGGCGAACGGCGCTGGAGAGCAGCCCAACGTGCAGGCCTTCGCAAAGTGCCGGTGACCATTAAGGACATAGCCGACGAAAAGCTCCTCGAGATCGCCCTTGTCGAGAACATACAGAGGCAGGAACTAAATCCGGTCGAAGAAGCCAAGGCGTACCGCAAACTTATTGATACTATTGGGTTTACGCAGGAGGAGCTTGCCGAACGAGTGGGCAAGGAGCGCTCCAGGATCGCCTCGTCGATGCGCATTCTCAAGCTGCCGCAGGATATCCAGACCCTGATCGAAGAAGAAAAGCTGTCTGCGGGCCACGGCCGAGCCCTTCTTATGTCTGACGAGACTGCTACGCAGCGGCGGATCGCGAGATCGATCGTCGAGTTGGGCCTCTCCGTACGCGAGGCGGAGAGGATGATAAAAAAGGCCGCTTCCAAGGCGGCAAACGTTGACAAAACTAAAGTTACGGCGGCTGTAAAGGACCCGAATGCCCGGCTTGCCGAGACCAAAATGATGAGGGCGCTCGGAACGAACGTCAAGATCGTCCCGGGACGCAAAGGCGGTGGAAAGATCGAGGTCGAATATTACAATGCGGACGACCTCGACCGCATATTTCAGCGAATAGTATATCCAAAGGAGGGCTAACCTGTTGACAGTAAAGCGTTTAACGGAAATGGTCTCGTGCGCGGGTTGAGTGGCTAAACTCGCCCCCGGCGACCTTGCCCAAGTTTTGGGCAAACTTCCGCGCCAATCCAGCGAAAATGTGATCGTCGGTTTCGATACAGCCGACGATGCGGGAGTATTTCGCCTTTCGGACGAGCTTGCTTTGGTGCAAACAGTGGATTTTTTTACGCCCGTTGCCGACGATCCGGAGATCTACGGCCAGGTCGCCGCGGTAAATGCACTTAACGACGTGTACGCCATGGGCGGAACTCCGCTCTCTGCCCTTTCTATCGTATGCTATCCGCAAAAGGGCGATTTTGAGATTCTCGGGCAGATCCTTGCGGGCGGGCAGAGGGCAATGAATGCGGATGGCGTCGTCGTGATAGGCGGCCATTCGGTCGACGATCAGGAAATAAAGGTCGGCTACGCCGTGACCGGTACTATCGACCCTAAAAAAGTGATCACGAATGCCGGGGCAAGGCGTGGCGACGTCTTGATCCTCACCAAGCCGATAGGCACCGGCGCGATCAATACGGCCGTCAAGAATGGAAAAGCCAGCGATAAAGCGGTCAAGGCAGCGATCGAGGCGATGACCACATCCGCCGCAGCGGCATCTAAAGCAATGGCCCGGATGGGTGCGAATGCCTGTACGGATGTAACCGGCTTTGGCCTCTTAGGGCATGCTTTCGAGCTGGCTAAGGCCAGCGGCGTCACCTTAAATATTGATTCGACTCAGGTTCCTCTTTTGCCGGACGTGATAGGGTTGATCGAGATGGGTATGTTGACTCGAGGCGACAAGAACAATCGCGTCTATGCAGGCGACACCATTAAGTTCGACCCGGCGGTCGGCTCAGCGATGCAGAGCGCTTTATTTGACCCGCAAACGGCCGGCGGCCTGCTCATCAGTTTGCCCCCCGAAAATTCGGAGGCCTATCTGGCGGAGATCTCCGGCTCTCACGTCATAGGCAGCGTCGGCGAGCTCTCGGACTTTCTCATTGAAGTAATTTAAGTCAGATGTTTTTGTTCATCTTCGAATCATTGGGAACTTCCGAACTGATCCTGATCGGTATCGTGGCCCTGATCTTTCTTGGTCCGCGGCGCTTGCCCGAGATCGCCCGCAAAGTAGGAAAGGTGATGGCGGACCTGCGAGGCACGGCCAATGAATTCAAACAGACGTGGGAGCGCGAGATAGATTTCGAGGAGGAAGCAAAGGCCCTGCGTCTCGACGTGATCGAAGAGGAAGCATCGAAGGAGGAACCTGTTCCCCGCGAGAACTCGATACTTCCCGACGCCGATAGCGCAAACGGGAGCGATCCCCCGGCTGCTATCGACGCGCCCGCGATCAGGTCCGTCGATAAAGAGAGATTTGAGGCACTCAAGCTCGAAGCCGGGCCCGCGATCGACCCCGCCGACGGCGAAACCCTACCGGACGAGGACGGGCCCGACCTGCTCTCCGACAAACGTAACTGGCTGTGAAAGAACTCGAAACAAGACGCGAAGATACGACCGCCGGGCAGATGTCGTTTCTCGAACATCTCGACGAGCTTCGCAAGCGGCTTGTCCGCTCGGTCGTTATCATCGTGATCGCGTTCGTGTTTTGCTTTTTCGCGTCGGAGTCTATATTCAGGTTTCTCTCAGTTCCTATCGTGAGGGCGTTGAACGAGGCCGCGCTCAAAAAGGCGACGATGAGCGGCCAAACGGGTGAGGAAGAGATCCTCCCGCTGACAGAGCTAAAGCCGGGCGACGGCGGGAAGTATATTTTTGAGAAGGCAACGAGGTTGGGGACGGTCGTAGTTCAGCCCGGAGCCAGCGTTCAGACGGTGGTCGGCCTCGCGCCCGAGGGCGAACCCGCACTATTCACCGATGAGGCGATGATCACCGCACACGGCGTCGTCCCAAAAGGTGTGAGGCTCCCGGTGGACCTCAAGGCCGCGGCTTCGGACGAAAATGCGACCATCGGCGAGCGTCTTATCGTGACGACCGCTCAAGAGGGATTTACTCTCTACGTCACCGTATCGCTCTATGCTGCGATCGCCGTTTCGATCCCGCTACTTTTGTTGCAGGTATGGGGCTTTGTCTCACCCGCGTTATACCCCCACGAGAAGGCGTACGTCACTCCATTCATACTGCTTTCGAGCATCGCCTTTATCGCGGGTGCGGCATTCGCCTATTACATACTGTTTCCGCCGGCGGTAAGCTATCTTCTCGGTGTCGCGGACGAGTTCAGGCCGCTGTTGCGCGCGACCGACTATTTCGACCTTATTACGCTGATCATGCTCGCAATGGGCCTGATCTTTCAGATGCCCGCCATTACTTACGTACTCGCCCGGATCGGGCTGGTTTCGGCCTCTCTGCTGATCAAAAGCTGGAAGATCGCGTTGATAGTGATCCTCATCGTCGCGGCGTTCGTTTCACCCACCGGAGATATCCCCAACCTGATGCTCTTTGCCCTTCCGATGATAGTTTTGTACGTATTTTCAATAGGTATTGCCTGGTTTTTCGGTAAGGCCCGTCGGACCGAGGCCGAAGCGTAGCCTCCGAAACGGAGAGATGCAACCAACGGCAGGGCGAAATGCATCTTGAATTAACGGGTTTATCCGTTTAAAATCATTGGTTTGATAGGATTCGTCAATTAGCAGGGGCCGATGGCCCTGGCATCCGGAAATCGGACGCCGAAAAGTAAGAGGAGAAGTACTCGTATGTCAACGATCAGGGTTCTGAGAACTGCCGGAATATCGGCCTTAACCGTCGCACTCAGTGCGGCGATCGTTACCGCTCAGGGCGGCAACAAAAAGGACGAACGCACCCCGGCCGAGGACATCAGCACAAAGGCCCGAAATGTGAAGCCCGAATTGAAAGAGGCATACAAGCGGTGGCTCAACACCGACGTCGATTACATAATCACGAAAGAAGAGAAACGAGCCTTTCTCGCGCTTCAGACCGACGAAGAGCGTGAGAATTTCATCGAGAATTTCTGGCGTCGCCGCGACCCCAATCCGGACACGGAAGAGAATGAGTACCGCGAAGAGTATTACGAGCGTATAGCATACGCCAATGAGCATTTTGCCTCCGGGATTCCGGGATGGAAGACCGATCGCGGCCGCATATATATTGCGTGGGGCAAGCCCGACTCGGTCGAATCGCATCCCGCGGGCGGGTCGTATGATCGCCCATCGTATGAGGGCGGCGGCTCGACGACGACATATCCTTTTGAGATCTGGTTCTACAGGCATCTCGATAATGTCGGTGACGGAGTCGAGATCGAGTTCGTCGATCCGACCGGGACCGGCGAATACCGGATCGCACGGAACGCCAACGAGAAGGATGCGTTGCTAATGGTGCCGGGTGCAGGACTAACGACGGCGGAAAGCCTCGGCCTGTCGGACAAAGGCGACCGCATAAGCGGCATCAATTCTGGCGGCGGCGGTGCAGGCTATATGCGCGAGCAGGATACGCCCTTCCGTCGGCTTGAGGTCATCACCGCCCTCCAGCGGCCGCCGCAGGTCAAGTTCAGCGACCTTGCGGGTATCGCCGGCGGCGATTCGGGTGTACTCGACAATAATCCGCTGCCCTTCGACCTTCGCGTCGACTTCTTCCGCCAGTCGGAAGACCGCGTGATCGCGACTTTCACCGTGCAGGCCGACAACCGCGAGCTGCAGTTCAAGGACGAAGGCGGATTGCAGACCGCTAGAATGAACATCTTTGGTCGCATCACCGCCGTTTCGGGCAAGCGTTCGGGCATTTTCGAAGATTCGGTCACAACGAACGCGACCACCGAAGAACTGGTGGAGCTAAGAGAACGCAAGAGCGTCTATCAAAAGGCCGTCGCTTTGACGCCGGGGACCTACAAGGTCGACGTTGTCGTCAGGGATGTGGGGACGGGCAACCGCGGGATCGTAAGTCAGGGCTTCACCGTTCCCCGCTACGATGAAAAAAAGCTTTCCACCTCTACGCTGATACTTGCATCGAAGCTCCGCACAACGACCGAGCGTGACATCGGCAGTTCATTTGTGATCGGTAATGCAAAGGTCATCCCGAATCTATCGGGACGTTATAAGCAGGGACAGGAAGTCGGCGTCTATATGCAGGTTTACAATGCAGGCATCGATCAGACGACGCTTCGCCCGGCGGTGGATGTCGAGTACGTCCTGATGAAGGACGGGAAAGAGATCCTCCGCCAGCCCGAGGACTGGACCGGCCTGAGCGATTCCGGACAGCGGCTTACTCTTGCCCGGCTCCTGCCCACCGACCGTATCCCGCTCGGCGATTACGAG
>JAJNPX010000192.1 GCA_021155145.1 Acidisarcina sp.
CGCCACGAATACCTTGCGATGCTCGCAGCACACGTGGAGGGATCGGATTACAACCCGTTCCGCGATGCGGAGAAGATCGAGCAGAAATATCTGGAAAGGCTCGGCGATCCCACGATCAAGACGCTTCCGCGATTTTGAACCAAGGTCAAGTTGTTTATTGATCGCTTGTGTCTCGTCACCCAATTGCGCACCCAAGCCTCTTCGAGTCGAGTATTTTCGGCCATATAGCCGGCGACCTATGTTGCTCTCTCCCGTCAACGTGGACGCTCCGGCCAGACCTCGTCGGGCGCCGCGGGTGCGGGCTGTTCCGCAGTCAAATTGGCGGCAGATACCTCCGCGGAGATGAAGTTTTCCGGCGGCACCGGATCTCCGTAAAGCCTTCTGAGCATCGCCAGTTGTCCGGCGTGGGTCATCGCGTCGGCCATCGGCCCCTGCAGCAGTTTTTCGGGAGTGAAGCCCTTGGGAAAGTCCCTTGCGGCCAAGAGCTCTGTGTTGAGCAACGCCAGCATCTCGTGAAATCTCCCGATCTCCTCATCGAAGGTTTCGAGAGGGTCAGGCCAATAGTTTCCCCCGATAAAGAAAGTTCGAGCATAGCCAAGAACGCTCGTCATGTGTCTGACAAGTTCTTTTGGCGACCTAACCTGGTTCCCAGGCGAGAAATCGCCAAACCCCTCGGGTGCCCCGCGTACTGCCTTCTGCGTCCGATAGGCAATTGCTCCCAAAAAATGGCTCAAGAGCGAACGTACATCATCCATATGACCTGAATTTAGACGAACTCGTCCGGCATGTGAAGTCCAAGAGCGAACCGGTCATCATGGCATGGCGATCGCCTCTGGGGAGAGCATCGGTGCATCTTGCACGTTTGAGATGAAAAGGACGGCGGCGGGCCGTCCCCAATTCCTCAGTAGAGAATAGAGGGCATGAACGCACCTCTCGGTTCGCTGTAGAAGCCACGGCTCATAAGCGTCAGCGGCTGAACTATCCTAAGGCCGTTCTCGAGGCACGCTCGCAGGACCTTGGCATTTCGGGTAGGGAGCAGGAATCCAGTCCCATGGATCTCTTCACCGCTGCCGATCAGTGCGATGAGATCGTCATCGGTTTCCGCCACCGCGTGTCCAAAGAATCCCAGTTGGGTAAAGTAGCCCGTGATGCGGCCATCGGCTTCGACCACCTTCGCGCTTCCGGTCAGAGCCGCCTCTGCGATCTCATTCTTGCGGCTAATACCGTGTACTGCGATGCAGAGTTTGCTTGCAGCATCGACATCGCTTCCCCGCATCGTCCGCACCGACCTGCCGTCGATCCGGATCTGAGGCGGAGGCCCGGCGATACACGAAAGCGGCTCTACAGTGTCAAAACCGAGTTTCGTATAAAGTGCGAGTGAACGATTGTGATAAGCGGCTTGAACGAGCCTGACCGATATCTTCCCGCGATTATCGGCCCTGCGAATGACCTCTTCCATCATCATCCGCCCGATCGAGCGATCCTGGACCTCCGGATCGACGGTGATGGGCCCTACGCCCGCGACCTCGTCGCCCTCCCACAAAAAATTGCTGCCGAGAATGCGCCCATTCTCGGCAACTACGGAATATATGTGCGAGCGGCTGATCATCATCCGCATCAATTCTGCTCCGGCCAGTGGCGACGGAAAATCCGGCGGAAAATTGTGGTCTTTCGAGATCTTATTGAATGCGTCAAAAACTATCTTGCCGAGAATTTCGGCATCGTCCTGCCGTGCTGATCGAAAATTAATCTCTGTCATAACGTGGTCACCTCTGCCCTGATAACGCGGCTTAATATCGCGAAAAATCTCAACTAATTGCGGTATCGGGGCGTCTAATATCTAACCAACGTATGATGCGGGTCTGCGTTGGAGTAAAATTCTCGTGATCTGCTGATCCGTACGCGAACTGAATGTATAGAGACCTTGCGGATGAACAACTGGTCGAAATGGCGGTCGGTGCCGATCACGACGCTTTCGGCGAAATAGTAAGGCGTTGGGAGCGTAAGATC
This sequence comes from Acidisarcina sp., assembly GCA_021155145.1. Taxonomy (GTDB): domain Bacteria; phylum Acidobacteriota; class Blastocatellia; order Pyrinomonadales; family Pyrinomonadaceae; genus OLB17. Next base: position 2,011 of record JAJNPX010000192.1, read on the forward strand.
TTCGCCCTCTGTTTTGGTATGTTGGCACGCGAAGATGAAGCACGAGACGCTGCCCAGGAGACCTTTATCGCCGCATACCGAAACCTATCGAAATTCAGGGGCGAGGCCAAGGTCTCATCCTGGCTGCATCGGATCGCGGTCAACCAGTGCTTGACCCAGAAACGAAGGGCCAAGAGCCGGTCGGAAGATCTTTTGAGCGAAGATGGGAATGAATCGGATCGGGTCTTTGTTGCTCCGATCAGATCCTCACCTGGAAATAAGGCGGAGCATGCGGAGCGGCTAAGAGTGGTGAGGCAGGCGGTCGGTTCGCTTCCGGCCGATCTGAGGGAGGTCGTCGTAATGAAAGAATTTGAGGAAATGACCTTTCAGGAAATATCGGACACGCTAGATGTTCCGCTCAGCACGGTGAAGAGCCGCTTGTATACGGCGCTGAAGCAATTAAGGATGAAACTCGACCGTTTGCCCGTAGAGGTGGTGTAGTCAAGATGATTGGAACCGCAAATAACGATCAATGCTGTCATCGTCCCGATGCGATAGCGTATCTCTATGACGAGATGCCTGCCGCAGATCGCGAGCGGTTCGAGATGCATTTGCCTGATTGCGCCGGCTGTATCGAAGAATTTGCATGGCTGTCGCAAAGCCGGTATCCGGTCTATGAATGGAAGCAGATCGAATTTGATCCTTTACCTACACCTTCGATCACGATCCCGTATGCGGCCGCCGGTTCCGGTTTGTTTGCGATACTCAAGGCGGCGTTTGCCGCGCGCCCATCGCTACCCTTGGCAGGCGGTTTTGCGATGATCGTGTTCGCGGGCATGATCGGCTTTGCGGTCGTAAATTTTCCAACCGCCGATATCGAATTGGCGGACGTGGTTGTGAAGCAGGAGCCTCAACCGACGCCGGATCTGGTTTCGCCGGAGATGCCGGCAGCCGGAGCAGTTTCGCCCGAGCCGTTGCCGGTCAAAGAGGCCGAACCGGATGTGTCTCGGGCCCAGCGGAGAGCGATCCAACCTCGCCATGCACGGCCAGCATTGGTTCCGAAGCGAACACCGGAACGAAAGGACGCGTTGACCGC
>JAJNPX010000290.1 GCA_021155145.1 Acidisarcina sp.
TACGGGACGATGGTCGAGTGCGATCTTCACGGCTGGCGGTTCGACGTTCGCTCGGGTGAATGCTTCACGGATCGTAAGTGCTCGATCGAGAGTTACGAGGTAAAGATCGAGGACGGCTGGATAAAGATCGTCGTGTGACCCGACCGCACAAGGCGCACAATGAACGAAAACCTCCGGTTTCTGACGCCGGAGGTTTTTCACATTGGCAGCAAACTAGAACCGCAGCGTAACGTTCTGCCCGTCGAGAACGAGATCCGAGGCTGTCAGATTGCGGAGATTCCGGCCGCTATATGAGACCTGTATCTCGCCGCTGGCATCCGCGTCACCTGACCCCTCGACCGTTATGCGAAGGGTATTCTCATCGAAATAGGTCAGCTTTCCTGAAAAGGCGATCGACCCGTCGAGCCGCGACAGAGTGACTGCGGCGTTTCCATTGGCATCGACCGATACGCTGGCGCGGATCAGGAACATCGAACTTCGCCCTTCGATATTCAATGTGCCGGTGCCGAACTTCGAAAGCGAGATCGTCCGGCCCGTGACCGGCGTCGGGCCATCGCTGGCCGGCACGACAATGATCTCGATATTCTGGTCCTGATTCCCTCGAAGCGTTACCGGCACGCCCGATTCGGTCCTGAATTTGAGTTCTCCACCCGACCGTATCTCGGCCTGAAGCTGGTAGCTTCGCTGGCGGTCGATATTGCGCATCTCATACGGCAGTTCGAAGTTGAAAGGCACCTGCCGATTTCCGGTGGAGAACTTCGTCTCCGCGACGGCGGTTCCCGCGTTGTTCGCGGCGTCCACGAGCCGAACCGTGACCTCGGAATTCGGAGCCAGGGCTATTCTCTGCCTGTAGCTGACCGTTCCGCGAACGACCGTGTCTCGCTGCCCACCGCCACCGCCCACCGGAACGACGGTTATCTCTACGTTCCGCGGATTACCCTGGGTGATGACCGGGTAGCTGGTATCGGTAATGAAAAGCAGGCGATTTCCGTCTCGGATCTCCGCCTGCACCGCGTAGCGATTTCGTTCCTGGACCCGAGTGCGGTCATACGCGAGGTCGAATGGGATCGGAACCTGCTTTCCCGACGTGTCTATCCGCTGTTCGGCAACGACGACCGCGGATGCATCCTGACGTGTGACATCGACGATCTTGACCAGCAAGACGGCTCCGGAGGGAAGAGCGCTCCGCTGGCGATAGGACACCGTCCCCGAAACGACGTTGTCCATGGTTCCAACCTCACCTCCGTCCTCACGGCAGACCGCCGCGGTATCCACGTCGCCCGGAACGACGATCGCTCGCGCTCCACGGCCCATCGAATAGTTGACGGTACTGGTTTGCGACGGGCAGCAAAGAGCGTCGCGGGAAGTGTATCGTGCAAATTCCGCCGTCAGTTCGGTCGAACTATTAAGCCTGACGAGGCCCATCGAGCCGTCGGTGCGGGCGGTCATCGGTTCCGGAGCAAGCGTTCCCGCAAACCGATCACGGACGAACACGAACGCATTGTATTGATCGGGGCGGCACATCCCATCGGCGCCCGCCATCGCCGTTACGATCGTCGTCGGGCCAAAGGTCTGGCTGGGGCCGAAAAGCGACCAGCCGGCACGCGTCACCGCCCGGTCGGCGATACTTTCGGGGGCTCGGATCTGGGACCGGCACATCGGATCGATAGCAACGAGCATTCGAGGTGCCGGCGGGACGACACCGCTGGCGTTGTTCCAATTGTTGATCGGGCGGTCAAGCCACGAAACCTGTGCTGACGCGGCGGCCGCGAGCACGAGTAATAAAAAAAATGATCCAAATGTACGCAACATAAATTTCTCCTCCCAGTTCACGTTAACCAGATCGAAACCAGTTTCGACCTTTGGAAACTCAATTTCGCCCGAAGTCTGTCGACATCAGGTACATGAGCAAGTAAGTGCATGGGGCAACCAATCGATATTACCACCAATAGCGAACCGCCTATTGATCGCGTGCTATCTCTTTTCTGATCTGGACGATAAACGAGCGGACCGCTTCAGCCTCGACGCTGTCTGGAAAAAGGCGGAGAAATTCCTGATAGATCGCGATCGCCTCGTTATAACGTTTCCGCTTTTCGTAGATGAGGCCGAGCAACTGCATTATTATTGTCGCGTCGGGTGCTCCCGAAAGCTGATCGACGGCAATGGAGAGATTCTTTGCAGCCTCGTCAAAGGCCTTCTCCGATCCGGCTGGATCCGAATCTTCCAGGACCTCGGCTTTTTCCTTATAGAGGAGGCCGAGCCCCGTGTATGCCTCAGGCTGGAAACCGCGGCCTTCAACGATCGCACGCTTGAATGATGCGATCGCCTTTGCCTCTTCCGCAACGTCCTTGTAGATCCTGCCTTCGATCGCGGAGGCTTCGGCATTTCGCGGACTGATCTTTTTCACATCGCCAAGCACTTTGAGAGCTGCGTCGGCGTCTCCGGTCTCGGCGAGGTTGCGCGCTAGTGCCAAATGAGCTCGTACGAGTTTCGGATCGAGGCCGATCGCTTTCCTATACGCAGCGATGGCTTTTGCGCGGTCCAGGACCGACTGTCGTTCACCTTCCTGGAATGCTAGTTCTGCCTCGTCATTGGTCGGCGTGAGTTTGACCGTCAGGTCGCCGCGGTGAGCGGGAAGCAGCCGCGCCGACGCCTCCGAGAATCCGGCTGCCCGTACTCGGACCGTTCTGACGCCCGGCGCCGCGGTCCGAATCTTAAGGCGGCCGCTGCTATCCGTTACGCCGAAGAAAACGGAGCCGAGCCACACGGATGCCCCTGGTTCCGAAACGACCGTAAAAGTGCGAAGCGGTCTTGGAGCTTGCGCCTGGGCGTCTGCGGTGAACGACGCAAACATGATCGCGATGATCAGGGCCTTACTTTTCAGGTTCATTCTCATTGGATGCACCAAGCAGGAGTTCGATGCCGACCTTATAGTCTGCCCGTCGCTCGGCCAGATACTTCTCTACCTTGCTTCGTATGGACTCCATGTTATCGGCCTGAGTACCGGGCTCGACGGTAATGACGACGATCCGGCCGGATTCAACTTCGCTTTGCTCGGCTGCGGACAGTTCCTTCCACTTGGCCGACAAAATAGCTGGATCAAGCAGTTTTATCTCGTTAAGAATGAGAATGTCCGGATCGGTCCTCGCCCGGAGCGCGTTCAGTTCGGAGGTAAGGCGTGTTATCTCATTTTCCTGAGCCTCATCTATCCCGGAGATGATCCTGAAACGCTCGGCAACGTCATTCTCAACGTTGGTCGAGAGTTTCACTATCTCGGACCGCGCCATATTCAGTTGGACACAATTGAGTTCAAGCTCACCAATGCCAAAACTGTCCATCCTGGACCTGAGCTCGGCCTTCTCCGCGGGGCTGACCGGCCGGCCGACCACATAGACCTTTAAAACAGCGGGATCTTTGGTCGTGTCAATGTCCCAGCGGATCGGCTGCCGGTCATCCTCCTTGATAGCTTTCTCTACGAACGTCCGCACGCCGCGATCGAACTTTGCCTTTCTCAGCACATCGTAAAAGATCACGCCGCTGGGGATCGAGATCAGGATCGCACCGGCGATGATAAGACGCTGCATCCAGACCGAGGTCTCGTTGTCCAATTCGGCCCGCCGCGGAAAGCGAAGCGCCAAACAGATCAGGTACGTCGCAAGGCTGATAAAGAACGCGTTGATGAAATAAAGGTAAAAGGCCCCGAGAAAGATGCCCGAATCGTAGCGGGCCAATCCATACCCCGCCGTACAGATGGGCGGCATAAGAGCGGTCGCGATGGCGACACCCGGTATGGCGCTCGTCTTTGATTTGCGGGAACCGGCCACGATGCCCGCGACCCCGCCGAAGAAGGCGACACCGATATCAAGCAGGGTGGGAGTGGTCCGTGCGGCAAGTTCCTGTGTGAGTTCGCCGAACGGCGAGAGAGAAAAATAAACGGTACTGGTGCCGAGAGCGATCACGGTCGCCGTCGCCAGGCTCTGAAGCCCGCGCCACAGAAGCCTCTTATCGAAAATGGCGATGCCGAGGCCTACGGCAAGGATCGGCGACATCAATGGAGATATGAGCATCGCCCCGATTATCACCGCGGTCGAATTAAGGTCGAGGCCGATGGAGGCAAGGATCGACGAACAAAAAAGCATCCAGACGTTCGCACCGCGAAGTTGTGTGTTGGTGCTTATCTCCTCGATCGTGCCTTTCACATCTGTCCCGCCACGGATCGACGTGATCATCCTTAAAAATCTGATCCACTTTTCCATCGGTCGTTACCCAAGCCGCGTGAAGTCCTCGGAAATATCCGTGTCAATAATAACGTCTTCTACTCCGTCAAGGTCCCGATCTTCTGAATAGAATATCTTGATCAATGGAGGTGCGATCAGCGTCGTGGCGACCGCCATAAAGAGGACGGATGCAAAGAACTGCTCGCTGATCACGGCCATCCCGAGCCCGATCTGCGCCACGACGATGCCGACCTCGCCGCGCGGGATCATCCCGACGCCTATCTGTGCCATCTCACGTCGCTTCATTCCCCACGCCCCAAGCCCGCCGCCGACGAACTTAGTAACGACAGCCGCAGCAGTGATCACGAGCGCAAGAACGACCACGGAAGAATCGTTGAATACCGAGAGATTCAGCTGCATCCCGATGTGCACAAGAAAGAAAGGCACGAGAAACTCGGTCACGCCGCTCGTCAGCACACGCATCTTCTGATTTCCTTCAGTCGCCTCGGCGAGAGCCATTCCGGCCAGAAACGCGCCTATTATGGCCGCGACGCCAAAATACAGCGAGACCACCGAAAGGCCGAAACAACACATCAATCCAATGTTAAAGAATGGCTTATTTACGTGCAGGTCGCTGATGCGCGGCGCGAGGGCGGTCATTATCCTGGCACCGAAAAGGCCTACGACGACGGTGAACAAGATCGCAAGGCCCGCCGTTTTCGCGAGGTTTGCAAAATTGACCGCTCCGTCGGCCAGCCCCGAAACTACCGAGAGGATGATCAGCCCGAGTATGTCGTCGATGACCGCGGCGCCCAGTATCACCCGAGACGTTTCGAGATCGAGCAAGCCCATCGAGCCTAGAACGCGTGCCGTTATCCCGACCGATGTGGCGACCAGAGCCGCCCCGATGAACATCGATTCGATGAAGGTACCGCCCCAAAACAATGCGATCAGATATCCGGCGACGAACGGAAAGACCACTCCGAGCGTGGCGACCAGGGCGGCCTTTTTTCCGACCCTCAATATATCCTGCGGTTTTGTTTCGAGGCCGACTGTGAACAATAGAAAGATCACGCCGATCTCGGCGACGATGCTGATCAGCTCTGTCGGCTGAACCAGGCCCAGTACGCTCGGCCCGATGATCACGCCGGCGAGGATCTCGCCCACGACCGCGGGCTGCCTGAGCCGCTCGAACAACTCGGCCATGACCTTTGCGGCCGCGATGATGATGAATAATGCTAATAGTACGCCTGCGTGCTCAACGGCCGCAGCAAGAACAGTCGGCATAGGCAAAATCGGTTAAACTGCTAGAACGACAGTTTACCAACATCCGCTGCAGCCAGCCAAAACCTGCAGCTCAGTTAAATGACTTGATTTTTGCGTGCCGGAACTTATAATTAAGCGTTCGTGGCTGGGTAGCTCAGATGGTTAGAGCGTGGGATTCATAACCCCAAGGTCGGGAGTTCGATCCTCCCCCCCGCCACCAAGTTTTCAGGTGATCGCGGCAGGCCTTGAGCCTGCCGTTCTTGTTTCCACAAGAGAAAGGGGTCAGTCATGCAATTGTGCAATTCTCTTGTTTTGGTAGCTCGTCATAACCTGCGACGCGAGTTCGCTGCGGTTGTCGTTATCGCGATGTGACGTTCGGGCTGATTCCAGGCGGCGGGCGACGGTGGAGCTGTT
>JAJNPX010000307.1 GCA_021155145.1 Acidisarcina sp.
TTCACGCCAGTCCAGGGTAATGGACAGTATCTCCTAAGCGCGACGTCGACCGGCGTGTCAGGTTTTTCGATAACCTGCGAAAACGAAAAAAGCGGCAAATGACTGCCGCTTTCCTCAAAAATCTTGTTTCACCGTCGGCCATTTCCGCGGCCAAAATTTCGTAATATCCGGTAGTTACCCCCCGTCTTACGAGCGCTCGGTTAGTGGGAAATCTCGTAGTTGTGCATCATTTCGTAGATAGCGTCTTTAACCATCAACTTCTTTTTCTTTAAGGTTGATTCTTCGATCTGTTCGTCTTCGTTTGGATAGGTCAGATGGGCGAGTTCGTTGAGTCGTGCTTCGAAAGATTGATGTTGGTGAACCAGATCGCGAAAGGTTGGGTTGCTCTTGATCAGTTCGTCTCTCACAACATCAGGAGTTGAAAGGTCCATAGCGATTCATTTCCTCACTTTTCAAAAGGTCTCACCCGCGATTGCGGACAATTGCAGGCTTAATCTTCACTCTACTCCTCTTCAATCCGAGAATCAAGCAAAGTTTCCGCTCCGGAAATGTCCCTTTGAGCGTTGATCGTCAATCGCATGATCACGGCGTTTTCCCTCGGATTCGAATAAAAGTTCGTCCGGGTCGCTTCCGCAATAAACCCGTGCCGTTTGTAAAAGGAAATTGCCGCCGAGTTAGATTCTCGCACCTCGAGCCAGATGTCGCTTGCTCCTTTCTTCAATGCGGCGGCGACGACCCCGTCGAGAATCAGACTGCCCGTTCCCTTCCTTCGAAATTCATTTTCGACCGCAATGTTATAAAGGTCCACTTCGAAACCGCCCGCCTGTCCGGGTACCGATCTCGACACAGCGAACCCGACTAGCCTATCTTCCGATAAGGCCTTTACTACGATCGAATCCGGCCGCGATATCTCTTCCGCATAGTCACTTACCGACCACGCGTCTATCTTACATTTGACAGCCAAAGCGCGAAGGCGTTCCGCGTCTGAAGTAGTCGCTTCGCAGATCTCAATCTTGTCCGATTTGAACATTAACTTGCGAAACGGGGATTAGGAACGTAGATGGGCCGGACGTCCTCGCCCATACCTCCGATCGTGACGGCTTTGGCGATGTGCCGGGCAAGGCATTCTCCGGCATCCACGATCCCTGACGATAGCCGAAGAAAGGCTGCGAACTGATCCTGGATCAGAAATGTTGGGGCTACAATTGTAGGAATCGCTTCCTTTTCCAGCAGATCGATTAACATAGGAACCGTATAAGTCTGCGGCGAAGCCTCGACCGATCCTTCGTGGAAGATCTGAAAGCATATATCGCTCTTTCCCATTGGGATCATTACACCAGATGTCCCCTTAACGCCGGCGGAGACTACCATTGATCTCAGTAGATCGGCACCCGAAAGTCCAATTCCACGGGCCTGAGAGAGGCCGATCGAGGTCGCGATGCCGATCCGAATTCCCGTGTAACTGCCCGGGCCGTTAGAAGCCACAATATGATCGATCGCTCTAAGTGACCCAACTGTCTTGTTCAAGAATCGATCGATCTGATCCAATAGTAGTTCGGATCGTGTGGTTGGGCTCTCGCCGCAGAACTCACCGAGGACCTCGCCATCGCGCATGACCGCCAAACTGCCTCCATTGACTGCGGCCTCGATCGCCAGGATCGTTTGAGAATCGGGTGCTCTCACGTTTTGCTTCCCTTTTTCGCGAACATCTGTTTCACAAAAGCAACGCACTTCTTCTTGAGATTTTGGAACTGCGTCCCGAAGCGTGTTGAATCATCAATAGCTCGCTCAAGGTCGATCGTGGAGGCGATACGGTTCGGCGGGAAACGGCGGTAAAGATACTCGAAAAACATTCTCGGATCTTTTAACGCGAATTTGAACGGAACCCGCATATACAAACCGCGATGCCACTCTTTCTCGATAGTTTGACGGTACCAGGAAGGAAGTTCAAATTTCTGAACATCTCTCGGCAGTTCGGAAACGTCGAGGGCTAAATAGTCCCTCGCAGTCGCAATTCCGGCCAGGACCCATGATCTCCGCACAGGGCCGTTGGCATTCAAACATGTATCCCAGTCGAATTTCTCAGTCCGATTGACGACCAAGTAATAGATATCCCAAAGTCGATCTTTGTTGATTCCCCCATCAATTAGCCAATGGGTTGTGGTGACAGAAAGATTGTCTTCGTCACTGAGAACCCTAATGTCGACATTATTTAACGGGACGGTATAAGACCTCGAAAAAAGTGTGGACCATTTCCGAGTATCGAGGGTTCGCAGGCCCGAATGGAGATCCACAACGACTTTGATATCTAGCGACATCAGAAGCTCACGGGCTTTCAGATAATTTTCCGGTTGAACCGCAATATCAATATCCGAATATGCCCGGGGTCGATGTGCTGGATAGAAGCGGCCCAGGCTCCAACCTTTTATTGCGATCGCATCAATAGAATGTTCTTGAAACGACCTGAATAAGGAACACATTCGATGTTCCTTGGCCTTTGAGTCAATAATGGCCCATCGGTCCGAGGCCTCGAGTTCCGTGTTCTTATCGCTCACACATGCAAAAGGGTAGCGCCAGCAAAAGCTACGCTACCCATTTCAAATTTCACCGATCCTACGGACGCGGTGTTGTTCCGCAAACCGAGTTCGGCTGGCAGATCGGGGCTGCACAAACGGGTTGTCCCTGACACTGGAGGTCTCCGTTCACATTCGGGCCGAGCGGGCATAGGCACGATGTGCTGGCCAATACGCTCTTTGGCGCTGCCAAAGAGGCGATTATTGGTAAAGCGATCATCGACGCGAGACCGATCTTCTTCAGTACCTGACGGCGAGACTCTCCGGCAAAGTGTGATCGGACTTCCGTTTCCAGAAGGCGATGTTCACTTAGCTGGTCTATGGCAAGCCAAACGAGGTCGTCCGAAACGGCATTTCCCGTCTGAGAGCCAATGATTCCGGCGATCTCAGGAATCGACGTTTTACCGTCGCAAGCTTTCCAGACCATCGCAGCGGTCTGGTTAAGACAGTGTGCCTTATCGCTCTCAAGGTCGTACACCAATACCTCTTCCGGGACCTCTTGTACAACAAGTCCATTCGTTCGAGCAGTTGGGAATTGCGAGTTCTTCATTTTCTCCTCCAAAAGATCATAGCAAGTAGAAATCAATCTTTACTGGCCAAATCCATACAATTGTCAAAATAAGACAAGATCTTGCGGGCAGACTTCGCAGCCTCGCCCCTAGACGATCTTACGATTATGGCACGTCTAAACGCTGTATTCAAGACCTTTAGTGCAAACTCCGTATTAAATCGTAAAGATAACACCATAGGGAGCGTTTCCAAGATCCCCTCGCCCAGCGAAATTCTCTCCGGTTGCCAGTCGGATCCAGCCTCAAACCTTGTCAAAACCACCATTCCGGCAGGTAATGGCTCCGTCCCCGCTTTGCCGCCGATAGTCGACACCGGGACCTCCACAACGTTGGAAATACTTCCCTGTCGAACAGAAAGGTCGCGTTCAAATGGGTGTACCGATCCGCTCGAATCGATGATAGCGTATTCGTCGGAATAGTACTCGGCCCCACACGACACTAGCTCCGAAACAAGCGTCGTCTTTCCCTGGTGGCTATCAGCCGGCACCAACAGCGCCTGCCCCTTCCACCCGACCACTCCGGCATGGACAAAGATCCATTCGCGCGAATTCATTCCGACTCGGACCCGGATCATCGAGTTCAAGGACCGCGCAAAATCCTCTTCTACAAACGTAGGGCCACTCGGGCCCATACTGTCTTCAAAAACAAGTCCGCGGTTCGTTTCGTAGATCCGAAAGATGTGATCGGGGTCTTTTGTCGCGCCCTCATACCGAGACAATCGGCCTACGAGAGATTTGGCTGCGATCCGGTAAGCCAATTCCGCAAGCCGTTCGGTCTCAGCCTCAAACTGAATTCTGACACCATATGCTTCAATAGAAAATACCAACGGCAATGTCACTTGAACTTGAGCGGAAGGGGTCGACACAAATCGAATCTCTCCATTGCGGAACCTCAAAGTAGCTGTAACTCTAATATTATTAGACAGTTACGAAGATCTGAATGTCGTGGAACACCATACAAGCACGACCGCGATAACGAGTGAGATCGAACTGTAGACCAAAGCGACGTATCTCTGATCGAAACCAGAGTCTATCATAATTTGATAAATGTGTTTCCGATTTGGCTCCCAGAAACGCCTCGTTGTGAATGCCAACCTCAGCCGCGTGGTCACGCCGTCGATTATAAACGGGCTGCTAAGCGCAAATGCAGCAAAAGCAATAGTTAGATCGGGAAAATTTAGCGAGGCCTTTAATATTAATGGAAGGGTCGCCACGCTATACCCCACGAATGTGCTGCCGGCATCACCCATAAAAAGCCGAGCCGGGTGCCAGTTATGTACCAAGAATCCCAACCAAGCCCCGAATAGAACCCCAGGCACTATCGCGCCATCAGGTCCGTACATCAGACTCACCACAAACCAAAATGAAAAGACCAAAACGGATTGGAGAGCCACCATGCCGTCGCTGCCGTCTAGAAAATTGTAAATGTTGATAAACAGAACTATCAATCCCGTCCAGACGATCCAGGACAGATCTGTTCCAAATTGGCTTAAGGGGATATCTGAATAGAGGTAAGCCGTGATTGCCGCGGCCACGCAATGCAATATCAGCCTAAACAAAATACGGACGTGCCTAATGTCGTCCAAAAAGCCAATTATAGTTAGCACACCGCCGATAACCAGGAATGGGAGCAGATCTGTCGATGGTTCGAAAAGGGCACGGTGAACGATAAGGGCAATCGCTGTAATGATATAGACGACGATCCCGCCTCCCGAAGGCGTCGGTACGACATGGCTACCACGATCGTTCGGTCTAACGGTCAAACGCCCACCATTCGACCGGCGGACGAACAATTCCACACCCACGAGCGATAGGACAAATGATGTAACGATTAAAATTGTGGTGGCGAACATCGGCTTTATCGCGCTCAAACTAAAGTAAAGCGTTACGGTATTTTTTTATCGCTTCATCCGGTGAATACTCTTCAATAGCCACTGCCCGTGCCCTCGTACCCATCGATTCTAATTGTTCGGGAGAATTTAGAATGGCTTCGATCATAGCCACGAGAGCATCCGATGAGCCCGGAGGGACGACAAAACCGACTTTGTTCTCCGTAACTAAGGCCTCGAGCTCTGATCTCGGCTCACAGATCGCCAAGATCGGTTTTCCGGCGGCCAATAGATTGTACGTGCGGCTTGGCATAGAGACACCCCGCATTCCCTTAACTAGAGTGACTATCCCGATATCACAGGCATTCAGAAAAACGATCTGGTCAGAACGAGGTGCGGGCGGGAGAATCGTGACGTTATCAAGTGCGGATCGAGCGATCCTTTTCTCGATCCATCTGCGTTTCACACCATCTCCGATAAATAGGAAATGTAGGCTCTCACGGTCTTTAAGTTTAAGTGCCGCGTCCAAAATGCTTTCCACGTCGTTTGGATATCCCATGTTTCCGGCATAGAGAACAACGAATTTTCCATCGAGTCGCAGACGATTAATTAGTTCATTTGTTTCCTTGGGCTGGGGTTCCACAATATCAAGTTCGGCCCAGTTGGGTATCATCTCGATCCGGGTATCGAGCCCTTCTGACCTTGAGATCAGCAGGTCTTTCATGTCTCGCCCGACTACGACTATCTTCGACGCGTGCTTATAGAGCCAACGATTCGCAATACGTGACATGCGCACCAGCCAGGAATTCTCTTTTGCTTTTCCTGACGCGATAGCTAGATCGGGATAGAGATCGTGTATCAGCAGAAAAAATGCGGAACCCTTGAATAGAGCTGCAGCTGCCACGACAAATGGAGTTAGCGGCGGCGTTGTGACGACCAGTACACGATCGCCCCGCCGGAATCGCCACAAGGCGGAACACATCGCGGAAATGCCGAACGAGACCATATTGACCATTCTAAACAAGAGTATCCGACGATCCAGTCTTGAGCCCCAGACCCGGAATATTTCCACTCCGTTATGAATCTCATGGGATGGTCCGGTGACTCCCTGTGCCAGGTAGTTCGGTTGGCCGCAGATGACCTTGACCTTCACTTGACCGGCCAACCCTTCGGCGATCTTTGTAAGGTAATAACCCGAAGACGTCATTTCCGGATAAAAGGGCTCAGACACGACCCAGAACGTGCCTTTGTTGACTTCAGACATCGCCGGTTATCCGTGTTTCCTGTAGCTCTGATGGCCAAGTATCAGCTTGGTTACAACTTGTGATGTATTCGAGACTGTGTATTCTACCGGCGGCGACCAGTCAGATGGCTGGGAAATCGCCAACTCCACCGTCCTACTTATGATGTTAGGGTCAGCACCACTCAAGATATTGCTCCCGCATTCAAGCGTCTCGGGCCTCTCGGTTACGTCGCGAAGCGTTACATTAGGTACGCCAAGAATCGAGCACTCTTCCTGAACGGTCCCGCTATCGGTCAGAACAGCCAGTGCGCTTTTCTCGAGTTTTACGAAATCGAAAAAACCTTGCGGTTCCAACATCCACAGTTTCGATTCATCGACGGCGATCGACGATTCGCGGATCTTATCGGCTGTTCGGGGATGGAGACTGATCAAGACCGGGCGTCCATATGTTTCCGAAACTTTTCTAAGACCCTCCAATATCGAGGCCAAGCGTTCGGGAATATCAACGTTCTCCGCTCGATGAAGTGTGACTAGCAAATACTCGAACGCCTTTACCTTCAGTTTTTCAAGGACTTCACTTTCGTCAATAGTTGCTGTGTAGTTCCTTATCACTTCGTTTATTGGATTTCCAGTCACATAGATGCGA
>JAJNPX010000323.1 GCA_021155145.1 Acidisarcina sp.
GGAAGCTGAGCGAATCGGGGCGGAGGGCTTTGATCTGATGGTGGGCGTCGTCCCATTCGGTTTCGACCTTTTTGGTCTTGGGGTTAACGACAACGAACTGTAGCATCTGGACGTTGGCGGTCTGGACGTTGGGGTACATCACCTCGGTCAGCACGCCGTTGGCGAGGGTGAACCAGACCCTTGATTCGGGGTTTATCGAAGTTCCGATGGCCTGCTTACCGGCGGAGAGCCATTGGGCATCCTTTCCCGGTGCTCCGGGGGCGGTCGTCTGCGCTGACGCAGTTAGGGCGAAAAGCACCGCCGAGACGCAGACACGCAGGGAGTAATAGAAAAAAGTCCTTGGCGAACGACCGATGCGTTCATTTTCTCGATAAGATAAAAACAACATTTCTTAACTACGCGTCTCCGCGCCTCGGCGGTTAATTTCTACGTCTTTGAGAACTTGCCGTCCTTCCAGACAAGGTCGTAAAGCTTCCGCCCCTTTTCCGTGATCTCGTAATCGTCGCCTTTTTCGATGACCTTCTTTTCAAAGACCTTCATCGTCGTCCCGATCCGCGGCATCTCGTACCAGTTCTTCTGGCTGAATCCCGGTACCTCGGCCGAAGCATCACGCCACGCACCGCCGGCATAGTCGAGAAAATAGAAATCGTTCATCACTTCGGCGGTCGTTTGAATACCGACCAGATAGCTGCCGTCCGGCCTTTTAAAGATGGCCATCTCGATGCACGATTGGGCGCCGTCGCATCCGCCCTTGAAATAGCCGTTCTTGATATCTGCGACCTCGGTAAAGGTCTTCAGATAATCGGCCCTCGCCTTTTTGCAGTCTTTATCCGTTTCGCGAAAGCAGCCCTCGAGCGGGAAATATTTCTCGGGCAGCAGGTTGAAGAATTCGATCACTGTCTTAGGCTGATCCGAGGCTGCTATCGGCGTCGCGGACGGCTGAGCCGCGGCCGCGGATACTTCAACTGCGTTCGACGTCGGCGGCGTCGTGCCGATGTCGGTTTTCGGCGGGGTGGGTCCGGTGCCGCACGCATACATACCGAACAAAGTGGACAGAAAAAATATCGTGATCTTCATATAGCAAAAAAGGTGGGAAGCCGCCTCTAAAATATCAGCTTTTTATTTTCGCCTAAAGATACGAAAGCCGTAGGCGTCAAGATTCAGAGCGGGCAACCCCACCGCGGAACTCGCCGCCGGCCGCGCGGTTTCATCATCCGGCGGAAGCGGCTGGCCGATATTCGGCGTGATCTCTTCGAAATTCCCGGCCGCCTCGACCGAGCCAAAGAACCGAGTGTTCGACATATTTATAGCTATCAATAATTCTTCGCTCCCGGCGCTCCGTCGGAAGGTCAGTACACGGTTCTCATCCGAATTTCGCAGCCATACCACATCGCCGCGGCGCAGCGCGTTCGAACTTTTCCGCAACGCGATCATACCCGAATAAAACCGCGGAAATTCCGGCCGACGCTCGAAAAACTGCCAAAAGATAGGCCGCTTCTCAAATAGCGCCGGGGCTCCCGATTCGGTCGTGTCTCCCGCTTCCATTCCGTTATAGACGAGCGGCACTCCGTCGAGCGTGAAGACGAGTGCCTGTGCGGCGAGCGCGCCTTTTTCACCAAAGCGAGCTATCGCCCGCCGCTCATCGTGGTTATCTGAAAACCGCATCCGCAAGCTGCCGCGAGGGAATTTCGACGCCTGGTCTTCCCACACCTTTCGGATCTCTGAAGCAGGAGAATCACCGTGCAAAACCTTGTCGAGCATGGCGTGGATCGCCCACGAGTAATCGAGGTCGAAAGCCTTAGGATGCAGGTCCGGCGATTCCCATTCCGCAAGCCAGAGCGTGTCCGCCTTCACCCTATCCACCTCGGCACGCGCCGTTTCCCAAAAATCGATCGGGACGAAGCCGGCAACGTCGCAGCGAAAACCATCGAGATCGAAGTCACGCACCCAGAACTTCAGCATCTCGATCATGTACTTGCGAAGCTCAGGGTTGTCGTAGTTCAGGTCGGCGACGTCGGCCCAGTCAGGCACGGGCGGGACGATGTCGCCCTTTTCATTGCGGGTGTAAAATGCCGGCGTTTTCATCATCACGCTGTCCCACGCCGTATGGTTCGCGACGATGTCGATGATCACCTTGATCCCGCGTCGATGCGATTCGGCGATCAAACGTTTGAAGTCGGCGGCGGTTCCGTAGTCGGGATTGATGGCGTAGAAATCCTTCACCGCATAAGGCGAACCGATCGTGCCTTTCTTCTTTGCCTCGCCGATCGGGTGGATCGGCATCAGCCATAGCACATCGACCCCGAGAGTTTTCAACCGGTCGAGGTCTTTTGTGATGCCGTTGAAATTCCCTTCGGCCGAATACTGCCGCGGAAAGATCTGATAGATCACGGCATCCTTGACCCAATCCTGCGACGGCCGTGCTCGCTCTTTCGAGAAGTCGCGTGCAGGCGGCTGGGCGGCGGCGACCGTAAACAGTATTACCGCAGAGACGCAGAGACGCAGAGAGAATTTGAGGCTGCGCCCGAATACTAGCTTTATGTTCGTCGTCATTTGCTGGACCTCCTTGTCTCCGAGTCTGCGCGACTCCGCGGTTGGAATTAATGCCCGCCGCCGGCCGGGAGGGCTTCGATCTTTGCTGCGCCGACGTCCTTGACGATGAAGACCGTCGCGGCAGCGATCAGCAGCGACATGCCTCCGAGTATGACGACATTGATCGGCCTGCCCCCAAGCAAACCGTCATAGATCTGCGGTATCAGGAACGACATCACGACCTGCGGGATGACGATGAACAGGTTGAAAACGCCCATGTAAACGCCCATCCGTTCCGGCTTGATCGCTCCGGCAAGGATCACGTACGGCATCGCCAAGATCGACGCCCACGCGACGCCAACGCCTGCCATGCCAAGCATCAGCATGAAGCGATTCGTTGCAAATGCGGTCGAGATCAGGCCAAGTCCGCCACACGCGAGACAGATAAAATGTACGGTCTTGCGGCTCGTCTTTTCGGCGATCCAGGGAATGATGAAAGCGATCAGAAAACACACGACGTTGTAGAACGCGAACATCAGACCGCCCCATTCGGTGCCCTCTTTGAAGAGCTCGGGAGTGACCTTTTCATCGACCGCGCCAAACACACCCTTTGCGACCGAGAGCCCGTAGAATTGCCACATACACGGCAACGCAAACCACGTAAAGAATTGCACGATGGCAAGCTGCTTCATCGTGGTCGGCATATCCTTGATCGCTTCGCCGATCTCTTTCAGGATCGAAGCGACAAGGTGGCCTTCTGCCTTCTTTGCCCGAAAGGCGTCCATATCCTCGGGCGGATATTCGTGCGACGTAAAGACCGTCCACAGCACGGCCGCGAGAAAGAAAACGCCGCCAACAGTGAACGCGATCAGCGTCGAGTATGGGATGCCGCTCGCCATGATACCGACGACGCCCATCGCCGTCAGAATGAACGGCAGTGCGTTGGCAAGCGTCTGCCCGATGCCGATAAAGAACGACTGCATCACGAAACCGAGCGTCCGCTGCTCTTCCGGAAGATTGTCCGCAACGAACGCGCGGAACGGCTCCATCGTGATGTTGATCGAGGCGTCGAGTATCCACAGCAGGCCCGCCGCCATCCAGAGCACCGATGAGTTCGGCATCGCGATCAGTGCGAGGCTCGCCAGGATGGCTCCCACCAAAAAGTACGGCCGCCGCCTTCCCAATCCGGTCCATGTCCGGTCGCTCAACGCACCGACGATCGGCTGAACCAGCAGCCCGGTCAACGGCCCGGCAAGCCAAAGATAGGGAAGGTTCGCTGCATCGGCCCCTAGATATGTATAGATCGGCGACATATTCGCCATCTGCAGCCCCCAGCCGAACTGAATGCCGAGAAAGCCGAAACTCATGTTCCAGATCTGTAGGAACGATAGCCGTGGTTTGTTTTCCATAAAGTGTCCTGCCGGAATTTTTGCCCGCGAATAACGCGAATAAACCAAGAAGAAATAAATTTGCGATCGGTCGATCAGTAGTCGACGCGAATCTATACAATCCGTCCAGAAAGCATTTCAAAAACATTCGCGAACATTCGCGTTATTCGCGGGGAAAAATCTTCTGTCTTACTTCGTTACGTATATTCCAGCCGATCTCGCCGGGATGGTCGCCCGCACTTTGCCGTCATTTACCTTGATGTCCGGCAGTTTGCCAAGAGCATCGGTCAAAGCCGCATCGACGTTGATCTGCCGGCTGATGAAGGAGATATCGAAATTCACCTCGGCCGGTTTTGTGTCGTTGTTAAATATCACGATCACGGCGGCTTTGTCGGTCAACCGCGCATAGGCGAACTGCTGCTCTTCGTCGACGAGGTCGAGCGAACGGCCCCGGCGCAGCGGTTCATACAGCTTTCGGATCTCCCCAAGTTTCGCAAGATGACCCCAGACGTCGTTCTCCTGCGGTGTTCGGCCTTGAGCCGTGAAGGCGTTTCGCGGATCGCCGGGAAATCCGCCGGGAAAATCGCGGCGGTTGTCGGGGTCGGCGCCGCCCGGCATCGCGATCTCGTCACCGTAATACAGCAGCGGCGTGCCCCGAGAGGTCATGATCAGCGTCTGCGCTAGTTTTAAGCCTTCGACGGTCGCGCCCTTCTCGTTCATGAAGCGCGGCATATCATGCACGCCGAGAAACGTCACCAGCGCGCTCGGTTTTGGATAGATCCAGTCGCGTGCGAACATCTGCGAGACCTCGCGGATGTTGCCGCCCTTCGCGAACGCATTTCGGATCGGATAAAAAAGCCCAAAGTCGTAGAGCGTATCGATCTCGGTATCGATGCCGTCGTGCCCGCGGCGTCCCTTTTGAAAGTACGAAAGCAGCACCGGGTCGCTGTCGAACAATTCGCCGAGGATGTTCACCTTTGGAAATTCGCGATGCACCGCGGCCCCCCACTTTGCCCAAAAACTGCGCGGCACGTGCGGGAGCGTGTCCATCCTGATCGAATCGAAACCGGCCTGCGCGATCCACCACAGCGAATTTTGTATCAGATACTTTTCAACCTCGGGGTTGGTCTGGTTCAAGTCCGGCAAGATGTCGATGAACCAACCGTCGATGTTCCAACGCTGTGTCTGGTAGGTCGCACGCGGGTTCATCGTCGTCCACTTCTGCCAATTGTTCGAAACGTGGTCCTTGACCGAACCGTTGAACCAGTTCGGCGTCGGCGGATCGTTCGCCCACGGGTGGTATGGGCCCGTGTGGTTGACCACCTGATCTTGAAGCACGATGAACCCGGCCTGGTGCGCCTTTCGGACGAATTCCTTCAGCTTGGCCATATCGCCCAGGTGCTCGTCCACGCCGTAGAAATCGACCGCACCGTAGCCGTGAAATCCTGTCGTGGTCGGCATCTCCGGCGGGTAGGTCTCCAGCGTGTCTTCGCGGTCGGCGTTGTCGTAAACCGGCGTTGTCCAGATCGCCGTCGCACCCAGCGATTTGATATAACCGAGCTTGTCTATCACGCCCTGCAGATCGCCGCCGTGGTAATGTCTGCCCTTCTTTCGGTCGTAGAGCCCCTTCGATTTCGCCGGATCATTGTTCGTCGGGTCGCCATCGGCAAATCGGTCGGTAAAAACGAAATAGATCACGTCGTCGGGAAGGAAGCCATTATTATTCCCGAGCCGCGGCTGGGGAGTGAAGATCGTGAACGGATGGCTCGTCGTGCCGCCGTTGCCGCTAATGTTTATCCGATATTCAGCGGGCTGAACATTCTCGGCTATGCGAAGG
>JAJNPX010000341.1 GCA_021155145.1 Acidisarcina sp.
GGTCGTTTACACATCGGAGGGCTACCTCGTACCCCGAAATGACGGCCGCATCCTGGCGGGCGCCACCGTCGAAGATGCTGGATTTGATAAATGCGTGACGGCCGACGCGATCTCGCAGCTAAAGGCGATGGCCGTGCGGGCCGTCCCCCGGCTCGAAACTGTCGATGTCGGCAATGCGTGGTGCGGCCTCCGCCCGCTCGCGGATGGCGGCTACCCGGTGATCGGCTGGGCCTCCGAGATCAGAAATGCCTACATCGCAACGGGCCACTATCGCAATGGGATCCTGCTCGCCCCGTTGACCGGCCGGATCGCCGCCGAACAGATGCTGGACGGCAGCCGATCGCCTGAATACCAATATTTTGCACCGCGAGTTGCGGCATTGGCGGGCAACGCTGCGGCGGCCCCGTCCAACAAACCCTAGGCCCAGGGTGCTGTTTATGAAGTTCTTATTTGTCCTGATTCTTGTTTTATCAATTGCCGGCCCCCTGCTCGCTCAGTCCGGGCGAAACGGTATGGCAGATGTGGTGTCGGCGGACGCGCGGCCTGTAAAGGAACTATTTGACGAGGCTAACGGATATCGGCGGGTCAAATACGAAGAGTTCGAAAAGAAGAAGATCCCCGTAAACGAACGCCTCCGTAAACAAACAGAGACCGAACAGAAGCAGCTCGCCGCCAAGCTGGCCGCGATCGCCGGAGCCCGGCCGGAGCTGACCGCGAACGACAATTACTACCTCGCCTTGCTGCACTGGATCGCCGAGAATCTCGACGCGACCTCCGAGGCTCTGCAAAAATTCCTTGCAAGCGAGGTGGGAAGCGCCGACCGAATTCAGACCGCGCGTTCGCTTATGGTCGTGGTCTCGGCAAAACGCAAGAATTTTGATGAGGCACTTGCGGCCCTCGCCGAATACGAGAAAGATCAGCCGACCAAGGCATCGGACCGGCTGCGAATGAATTCTGAGATCGCGAAGGCCTATCTGGCGGCGGGTATGCCTGCAAAGGCGGCACCTTTTGCCGAAACCGCATTTGCCGTTTCCCGCACGCTCGCAACCGATCCAACTCTCCGCTCCGTGGGCATCGACCTCATTTATGACAATGCAATGCTGCTCTTCGACGCGGCCCGTTTGACCGGCAATACGACCGCCGCCGAAAAGGCTCTCGAAGATCTGCGAAAGACGGCGGGGTCGCTCGGCAACTCGATCTTCTTTTTTTACGCGGCCGATAAATTGATCACTTATCGGATCGAGTCGGGCCGCAAGCCTCTCGCGATGGAAACATTCCTTTCGATGCTCATTGCGGCGACACAGGAACTGCCGTTGGAGGGCCAGCGGACCGACGCCATCGATCGCTTGAAGCGCCGCGAAAAACATTACAAAATGCTCGGCGAACCGGCTCCTGAATTCCTGACGGTGGACAAGTGGTTCCCGGGCTCGCCCGTCAAGATAGCCGATCTTAAGGGAAAGGTCGTGCTGATCGATTTTTGGGCGACATGGTGCGGCCCATGTTTCGATGCCTTCCCGTCGCTCATCGAGTGGCACCAGGACCTCTCCGATCGGGGACTTGTAATACTCGGCTTCACGCGATACTACGGCCAGGGCGAAGGAAGGCCGGTGAACGAAGCCGAAGAGATCGCTATGCTGGAGCGCTTTAAAGTAAAGCAGAAGTTGCCGTATGATTTTGTGGTAGGAAAAGACCAGAGCACGCAGATGCTATACGGAGCGACCGCCCTGCCGACGGCCGTGCTTATCGACCGAAGAGGTATCGTGCGTTATGTCGAGGCCGGTACGAGCTCAAGCCGGTTGGTCGAGATGCGAGAAATGATCTTGAAACTACTTGACGAGAAATGACACCCGCAGCACGCACCCGGAGGCTCGGTACGACCGCAACCTTTTACGACCGCATCGCCGACGTTCATAATCTTGCGCTCAAACTTAACGGGTATAAGGACTCGGTCGCAAAATTTCTGAAGTCGTTGAATCTTGAGGTCGGGCCAGAGACGATGGTGCTCGACTCCGGCAGCGGGACCGGCATCGTCACTCTGGCCTTTCACCAGGCCGGGTTCCGTCCGAAAAAGACGATCGCTTTCGATCTTTCGCGCAACTCGCTAAAGCTGGCTCTCGGACAGGCCCGAAAAGAAAAAAAGATCGATCCCGGCAACATCGCGGCGGTACAGGGAAACATACTCGCCCTTCCCTTTGCTGACGCATCCTTTGACATCGTACTTTCGTGCGGGGTGCTCGAATATGTGCCGCTCGATGAGGGGCTGCGCGAAACGGCCCGCATCCTCAAACCGGGCGGCAAGCTCGTACTGCTTCCTGTAAAGCCTTCGCTGGTAGGCTCCGTCCTCGAATTGCTCTACAACTTTAAGATCCATCCCCTCGAAGATGTAAGAAAGATTTCACAGCGGTACTTTAAGATAGTCGGGAACTATAAGTTCCCGATCGCCGAGCCGATCGCGTGGTCTAAAGCTATCTTTCTGCTGGAAAAGAAGTAGCGGTCCCACGGGGAGATCGATCATCAAATAAGTACATGCCGCTGATAATCGCGCATCGCGGGGCAAGCGCCCACGCACCCGAGAATACATTCGCGGCCTTCCGAAGGGCTATCGATGCCGGAGCTGACGGGATCGAGTTGGACGTCCGCCTAGCACGGGACGGTGTAGCGGTGGTGTTTCACGATTCATCGTTAAAGCGCATTGCCGGCCGAAAGGGCAAGACCTCACATTTCACTTCAAAGGAGCTGGGAAGCCTCGATGCCGGTTCCTGGTTCAACCAACATTTTCCGAAGTTTGCTGACCCCGAGTTCGAGAAGGAGGGCGTTCCGACCCTCGCGAAGGCGCTTCAGTTCTTGAGCGGATTCAAAGGGCTTGTCTATATCGAATTAAAGTGCAAGGCGGGCGATGTAGAGCCACTTTCCCTGGCCGTCTGTGATGTCGTTCGCAAATCGTCCCTGCTGCCCCAGATCGTGGTAAAAAGCTTCAGGCTCGAGGCCTTGCCCTGCGTCAAGCAGGCGTGTCCGGATGTAAGGACGGCGGCCCTGTTCGCGCCAAAGATCAAGAATATTATCCGAAAGGACAAGCATCTCCTGCGTCTGGCAGTCGAGGCGGGTGCCGACGAGATCTCATTGCATTATTCCCTCGCAACAAGAAAGCTGATGAGAAAGGCCGCCCGGCACGACCTTCGCGTGACGATATGGACCACCGACAGCCCGCGGTGGGTGAGGCGCGGCCTAAAACTCGGGCTCAACGCGATCATCACCAACGATCCGGCACGTTTGTTGGCGAAAAGGCAGGAATTGCTTTCGGGGTCGGGTTAGGTTCAGGAGAGCATCGCCGCCATTTCGACGGCACGGCGAGGATCTATCACGCCCCAGCCCTGCCTATCTACCTCATAATGCGGGAGGCGCTCGGCCGTTCTTATGAGGATGGTCTTTATCTGTTGCGGTGTCAGGGCCGGGTTTGCCTCGATCATCTGCGCGATCAGGGACGAAACGATCGGCGCCGAGAAAGACGTCCCGTCAACGTACTTATAATGCTTCGTGATCACGTTCTCGCGGCGGATCTTTAGCGTGATGATCTGCCGGATGCTGTGGACGGGGCGGTCGAGTGCCGCATCGAGTTCGGCATCGACGCCCTCGTGGTCGCGAATGATCGAGTGAAGTTGGTCATCGGGGGCGTCGTCCAATTTGGTCAAAAGCTCGGCTTGCTGGGCCGTGGGAGTATTGGGAAGTATCGGGGCCGGGACCCAGATCGAAGGCGCGATGACCTCGGGCTTTTGAAATCCGTCAACGGTCGGGCCGTATGATGAACGGTACATTCCTCGCTTTGCCCGATCGAGCGAGTTGTTATCGTCCAGACCGCCGACCGCGATCGAGGACGGAGCACTCGCAGGCGGAACGACCGGGTGGTTTGGAAGGTGTCCGGCATTTCCTACCGCGCACACGATGGCGATACCGGCCATGGTACACTCTTCGACCAGGCGCGAAAGCGGGTCGTTGAGATAATATTGCTCTTCGTCGCCGCCGGCAGAGATGTTGACGACGCGCACCCCGTAACGGTCCCTGTTTTCGAGTACCCACTCAAGCCCGAGGCGGATATCCTCGTCGGTGATGCGGCCTGTCCTTGCCAATTTGACCAGGACGACGTCCGAATCCGGGGCGAGGCCGCGGTAAAATCCGTTCGAAAGCGACCCGTTGCCTGCCGCGACGACCGAGGTCATCATTCCATGCCAACTCGCGACGTCCGGCCTGAAAAGCGAATCGAGCCGGCCGTCTCCATCGAGAAGGCTGTGATAGGCCACGATCCGATTCTTGGGGGATGTAAGGTCGACGTGCGGATAAAAGCCGGAATCCAGGAAGGCGATCGTGACGCCTTTCCCCGAGAAGCGTTCGTCAGCATCGAGGCGCAGCGGGGTGGAAAGTACATGAGAGCCGTCCTTTTGCACGGCCGCATCGGCAACGATCTGGTCCTTTGCACGCGAAAATATCCTCACGCAACGTGCGCAGACCCCATCGAATTCGGTCCTATCCGGAGCATTGGCTAATAAAAGCCGGCGGATATCCGCGTCCAGGCTCGCCAGCGGGACCGCTTCGTCCGCGATCTCCCTGCTGCACACCGGGCATGTTATCTCACCGGCCGCTGTGTCGGAGGTCAGGGCCGGGCGGTCGAATTGTATCGATTCGTGAAGGGACATCGGGCGGGCTTAAGTTTTTCATACCGCATAGATAAAATCAATCATATATATGGAGAGAAAACGGATCGGGCTGGCACTATCGGGCGGCGGAGCGAGAGGGTTCGCCCATGTCGGCGTTTTGGAGGCTCTTGTCGAAAACGATATACCTATCGACCTCATCGCCGGCACCTCGGCAGGGTCTTTTGTGGGCGGTGCACTGGCGTCCGGCCTCAGCGTTGATGAGATCGTCGGGGTCGGGAAAGAAATAAGCTGGTTCGGCGTTGCGGGGTTCTCATACTCGCCGAGGGGATTTCTGTCGAACTCGCCCATGGGCACGTTTATCGAAAAACACTTTCCCGCGAACAGGTTCGAAGATCTGAAGATCCCTTTCGCCGCCGTCGCGTGCGATCTCGAAAAAGGAGAAGAAGTGGTATTGAAGGACACAGGCAGCCTGGCCCACGCGATCCGTGCAAGCTGCGCCATCCCCGGCGTATTCGTTCCCGTTACCGATGACGGCCGGCAATTGGTGGACGGTGGCGTCGTCTCGCCGATACCGACCCGAGCGGTCAAGGAGATGGGAGCGGAGATCATAATTGCGGTCGATCTGATCACGTGCGGCTCGACGTATTGGGGCACTCCGACAACGCTCGTAGGAACATTTTTTCAATCCGCGATGATAATGCTCCGAACGACCTCGAAACATCAGCACTATCGCGCCGATGTCGTGATCGAACCCGCCATCTCACACATCCGCCCGGACGAGATCGCGAAACGAGACGAGCTGATCGAGCTTGGCAAAAAGGCCGGGCTCGCCGCCGTCGATCGGATCCGAGAGATCATCTGAGCACTGTCACCAGGTGCTGGGTGCGGAGATGTCTGGCCGAGCCTAGCACTATCCAAACCGTGCCGCATTCAGTTTCGTACGATTTGGCTTGCTTCGGGGCGTGTAAACGTGCATCATAACCTCTGTTAATCCTTCTCTCGCGCATCAACGGTGATGCGCCCGGCCGAACAAGTTTCATTCGACGGCGTGTTTTTGGAAGTTCGAGGGTAGGCGGTTTTTTGGTTTTGGAAGCAGCTCAAGAGTCCCTCGAGCACTAATGCACGACTTCGAACGGAGCAGACCGTTTCTCCGTCAGATCATCCATTAGGTCAATGCTTCCTCAGACAGTTCTCGCAAAGTACGAGAAAACTTAGGAAATATGTCAATGAAACTCTACGTTGGAAACCTGTCCTTTAATACGGGCAATGGTGAATTGGAACAGCTTTTTTCAGGCATCGGGACCGTTGAATCGGCAACCGTTGTCGAGGATCGTGAAACGGGCCGCTCGCGCGGATTCGGCTTCGTCGAAATGGCTTCTGCAGAAGATGGCAACAAAGCCATCTCCGAACTGGACGGAACCGAATTTGATGGCCGTCAGATCAAGGTAAATGAGGCCAAGCCCCGTGAAGATCGCGGCTTCGGCGGCGGTGGTGGCCGCGGCGGCAACCGCGGCGGCGGCGGTGGTGGCGGCTACGGCGGCGGACGCAACCGTTGGTAGTTCACGTATGCAAATACAAAAAAGGGCGGTCCATATCGGGCTGCCCTTTTTATCTTGTCTAAGGTTTGTTCGGTTTCTTTCCCGTCTTCGGCTTTGGCCGTGGAGAAGGTGTGAATTGGCTCGCCGCTTGAGGGACCGCTGGCCCGCTCACAGTGAACGTGACGCTCCGCTCCCGTTTTCCTGCCACGAAGATATCGATCCTGTAATCACCGGCAACCCATCTGCCCTCCGGCTTTCCGGTAAAGTAAACTCGGTCGTGGCCCTGCTTCGTGTCGTAGCTGGACGAAATGACCCTGGAACCGGGTTTTACTCCCGCGACCTTTACAGCCACGAGCTCCATTTTGACCGTCACCGGGTCGGCCTTGATGAGCATCACAACGCAATGAATCGGGATATCGGATGGAGAGAATTTATCCGTGATCTCCCCGACCTTTCCTGCTCCATCATCACGCGCCAGATATACGTCCTCAACAACGACCGAAGGTTCGAGTTCGACATCAGCCACAGGCAAGGGAGGCTGCGCGCGTCCCAAAACGACTGACAGGGCAATGAGTAGGAAGGCGTGGGCAAATCGCATAAAAACCTCTTGGTATGCTGGTGGTTTGAGCCCTCAATTCGCAAAAAAGTTGCTTTAGCAAGCGGAAAAATGGTTCGATCACCGGCCAATGAGAATGGTCATCCCGCCGCCGGAACCGGGCCACTCTCTTCGAGGTCCGGTCTTCGACGAGTCGGCGGGCCTGAAGCAGTGCTGTCTTTATCCTAAAGAGCGCTGCCTCTCGCCTCGTCGGCGTTTTGCGTTCAACCTTTACCGTTGGGTTAGCAGACATTTCCTGCGAGTAATGGAACATAGTTGGAGGCCGATTGCAACGTATTTTGTCATTTGCGGTGCTACAATTTACGCTCGGCTATGCGGTTCATATTCTCTCGCAGATTTTTCGTCTTGCTCGCCCTTGGCCTGGTCCCGCTCTCGCTTTCGTGGAGCGTGCCGCTTTTGCGCACTTTGGTGTTAGTTTATGACGCACTGCTCATCGCCGCGGCGATAACCGAC
>JAJNPX010000349.1 GCA_021155145.1 Acidisarcina sp.
CGAACCCGTACGGACGACGTCAGCGATCTCGCCTGTCTGCGGTTCGCCCACAGGAGGAGGATTAAAAAAACGATACACCGCACCGGTTGCGACCGCCGAGCCGCCCAATAGCCCGGCCCTTATAAAATTCCGACGGTTAAGGTACACGCTTTCGGGTGTTACGTCCGTTCCTGTGAGTTTTCCTTTGCTCATTTTTTAAAAGCTGTTGCGGGAGCGCTCGATATGCGCTGAAACCGCTTTAGGTATCATGTTCGCCAGCGACAGCGTTTCCGATTCTATATTGTCTGGGATGACATAGGTCCCCTATCCGTTAGCACTCTATTTCGATCGAATTCAAGCATCTGTGATCACGATACGACTCAAGTATAATCCCCGAACGCCGCCAAAATATTCTTCATTCATGATGCACGACCGATCAAAACTGAACGAGTGCTAAACAATTTTCTTGATTTTTGAACAATGTTGTATATAATGCACTTGGGAGTAGTTTCGCCCGCCACCACGCACACCGTACTTACATCCATATGTCCCTTAGCACCGAACTTTTGCAAAAAGGTCGTTATCGCATCGACTCGCCTTCAGTCGCGGGCAACTCGAACCATGTTTACAGGGCTTACGATACAACGTCCGACTGCAGCGTCTTTGTCAAAGAGATCGTCTTCAGGCTGAACAAGGTCACGACCCTTTCACAGCAGGCGAATATGCGGCTTGCGTTTGAGAATGCTGCCCGTCGGCTT
Organism: Acidisarcina sp.; assembly: GCA_021155145.1. Classification (GTDB taxonomy): domain Bacteria; phylum Acidobacteriota; class Blastocatellia; order Pyrinomonadales; family Pyrinomonadaceae; genus OLB17. The sequence continues at coordinate 738 of JAJNPX010000349.1, forward strand.
ACCGAGTTTCGTCACGATTCTCTTTTAAGCGTGCTCGATTATTATACCGAGGTCGGACGCCAGTACCTTGTTCTCGAAACTGTCGATGGCGTCGATCTGTCGACAATGATCGCGAACAACGATAAGAGGGCCACTGCCGCTCAGATAATCGATTGGGGCGATCAATTGCTCGAGGGTATTGTTTATCTCCATCAGCAGAACCCGCCTATCATCCACGGAAGGATCCGCCCCGAGAACATCACGATCTCGGCGAACGGCAAGGTCAAACTTACGGGGTATTCGCTCGACGACGGTTCGGGCAATGAACTTTCTACCCAACTTCACGAGGCCGGCCAGACCAACCTCAATTTTTCGCCGCTCGAATCGATCTGGGAGAGCCTTGACGCCGCCTCTCAAAAGGTCATCCTCAGCAGTTACGACGACAGGTCCGAGAGGACGCTCAAAGAACCGGCCGACGCCCGAAGTGATCTATATTCACTCGGTGCGACCTTGTATTATCTGATCACCGGAACCGTTCCGGTCGATCCGCTTGAGCGTTCGATCGAGCTGCTCGAGGGTAATCCCGATCCGCTCAAGTCTCCCGATTCGCTCGATTCGACCCTGGCCCCGGAGATAGCCGAGATCGTAATGCGGGCAATGGAGATCAAGCGCGAGAACCGCTTTGACTCGGCCGTTATCATGCGGCAGGTGCTCAGAACCGCCGCCGTGAGGATCAAGGAACGCGAAGCCGCCGAGGCCCAGGAACTGGCGGAGGCGGCCGAGGTATTGCGCCGCGCCCAAATGCCGAGCCCGATGCCGCACCCGACACCCGCGACCGATGCGGCTCCGGTGGAAGCCGCTTCGCCCACGGCTCCACAACCTAGCGAAACAGAGATCCTCGCTCAAAGGTTGAAGGAGGCCGAAGAGCTTCGCCTGGAAGCCGAGCGCAGGGCGGCCGAGGCCGAAAGACTGCTTCGCGAACAGGAAGCCCAGCAGCCGCTCCAGGATCTTCAACCCGCCGCGGAACAACATTCATTTCAGCCCGCTTCGGCCGATGATGATCTATTGGGTTTGATCGAAACGTCGAATCCGCCGTCGTTCACTGCGCCGGTCGCTGCCCCGAGGGATCTCGTGGCGGACAAAGTTGACGATGCGGTCCACACCTCGGTAAAACCGGCCCACGTCGTCCGATCGGATGCGCCGGAAGCCGACGCAGAACCCGTCGCACGGGCCGCCGACGCAACGCCAGAGACCGCACGAGAAGAAAAGCACGAGCCGGCCGCCGTTGCCGAGGTCTCGGACGAAAGCGACGTCGTGGCTCACGAGGTCGCAAGAGAAGAAGAACACGAGCCGGCCTTCGTCTATGAAGCAACGGACGAAAGTACATTCGTACAGCCCGAACCGGTCAGAGAGATCCATGACCATATTCCGCAGGCGTCCAAACCGTCGGAGCCTGTTTCGAGTGCCTTTGAGTCGGAGGATCGCGTCGAGCGAAAGCCCTTCCCGATGGCGATGGCCGCTGGGGCCGCGGCGGTGGTTGTCCTGCTCGCCGTAGTAGGCGGCTGGATGATGCTTGGTTCGGGCGGATCGCAGGAAACGCCTCCGCCCGCAACGGTTCAATCGCAAAGCGCCGCAGTTCCCCAGCCCGACACCCCGCAGGCCACCGAGCAGCCTTCCCCTGAAACAGATCCGGCCAGTGCCTACAACGAGCCAGTCCAACAAACCGAAAGTAACCCGGCTGCCGTCGAAACAAGCAGTTCCCGGCCTGCCGCAAAGGCCGTCGCAACACCCAAGGCGGCAAAGCCTACGCCTGATGTGGTCAAGACCCCGGCTCCGAAGAAAGCCGTTACCGTCGACGACCTGATCAACGACAATTGATCTTTCCGAAACCCGCTACGAAGAGAAACAGTCCTATGAGAAGCCTACCATTTAAGAAGCTACTGTCGGTCAGCCTTTTGGCCATATTTCTTTCCTCGTTCGCCGCCGTCGCCGTCGCACAGAATCCGCCGCTGAGTCTCGCGGACCTCCTCATCGGACTGCGCTCGAAAAAGGCCACGATCGAGGAGCGAAATCAGATCCTCGCAACCGCTGTAAAGGAACGCGGGATCACTTTTGTTTTCACGCCTGAGATAGAAAAGGAACTTGTCGCGACCGGAGCCAATGCGGACCTCGTCGCTGCCGTGCGGTTAAAAAGCCAGCCCGTTAAGCCTGCCGCCACGCCAAAACCCGTCGCAACCCCTGTACCGACCCCGACCCCGCCCGATTCGACCTTTTATCTGAACCGCGCCGAGGCAAGTCTCGCAAAGGGCGAACTGGATTCCGCGCTCGCCGATTATGACAAGGCGGCGGAACTCAAGGCCGATGACCCGGGTATCTATGTCGGGCGTGCAAAGGCCCACTTTGGCAAGAAAGCTTACGACCTGTCGGTGAAGGATTACGACAAGGCCATCGAGCTTAGCCCGAAAACTACGGTCGCATTCCTGAACCGTGGCGCCTCGTATGAGAAACTCGGAGATCCGAAAAAAGCACTCGCCGATTATAAAAAGGCAGCGGAGCTAGAACCGGCCAACGAACTCGCAAAGGCCGCTGCCAAGCGGATCGAGGATCAGTTGGCGAAGGAAGAAGCCGATCGCCTTGCTGCCCAAAAAGCGACCGAGGTCGTGCCCGAGTTCATCAATCTGGGCAATCTGAGCTCGGCCAACGCCGAGCGTCTGGTAACGCCCACGTATTCGACGATGGCCCGCCAATCCCGCATAACCGGCAGGGTGACC
>JAJNPX010000353.1 GCA_021155145.1 Acidisarcina sp.
AGATCATCACCACATCGGAAGTATCGCTTCCTCTGGCAAAGACCATTTGGCCGGAGCGGGAAATATCGAACCTAAAGATGCGTTCGCCGGCAAAATCCGTAATGCGCTTGGGGTCGCCGCCGTCGATCGGCTGACTCCAGAGGTTCTCGCTCCGGCCATCGCCATCGATATAGATCAATGACCTGCCGTCGGCCGAAAACCGCACCAATCTCGAGCGGACCATAGCCGGCGATTCGAAGATCTTGACCGGAGGGCCGCCGGCGGCTCGGAATATCGCGATCTTGATGCCTCCCTTACCCGCCGAGCCGTACTCGCAGACGATAAGGTCCCCGGCCGCGGAAAGTGCGGGGTAACCTGCATCTTCGGCGAGCAACTCGGCGCTCTCACCGCCGTTCAGAGATATCTTTCGAATGCTTGAGCCATTGTTCTTATCAGTGTAGTGATAGATCACGGCCTGTCCGTCGGGCGTTATAGAGGGTTCGGCCTCGATACCCGGATCGCTTGTCAAGGCAGTCTGATCGTTACCATCGATGTGCATCTTCCAAAGGCTCGGGTCGCCGCCGCGGGTCGAAACAAAAACGACCGAGCGTCCGTCAGGCGTAGCCACCGGCGAAAAATTCTCACCTGCGTTAAATGTCAATTGCTTATTTCCGGTCCCGTCTGCATTTATGATCCAGATATCGATATTCCCCTTGATCCGGGTCGTGTAGAGGATGCGTCCGTCAGGCACGAATGCAACACCTGACATTCCATCGGATTTTCCGATCTCTGCGGTGACGCGGACTGGTACGCCGCCGCCTTTATTTACCCATATATTCGAGAGCGTGTTCTGCTGGGTGCTCACGATCGACCGGCCGTCAGATGTGAGGCTAATGCCCTGATAAGCGCTCAGATCGTTGGTCACGCGTTTGCGCGTGCCCGCGAACGGGTCGACCATCCATATCTGTGCGTATTGCATCTCGCGGTCGCGCGCGCTGACCAAGATCTGTTCGTCGGGCGTCCACGAAATACCGCGAATTCGGTACCATGTGAGCGTTCCCACCGGATGCCGGGCGCCGGTGTCCGGATCGATCAGTGCGATATTGTCGGCGGACTCATCGGCGGAAAAGTAAGTGGCCGCGATGCGCTCTCCGCGGGGTGACCAGGCTCCGCGAAGCCACCGTTCATTCTCCCCCGAACGGGCGATCTCGCGGATGCCGGTCCCGTCAGAATTTGCCGCCATAAGTGACGTTTCGCCCCGCACAAAGAGTATCGACTTGCCGTCGGGCGAAAATGACACCGGGCCTTTGGCGTCATCGACGATCTTGCGTGCGGGCCCGCCGAGCGTCGGCACCTGATAGAGCGACGACATCCGCTCGCGTTCGACCACCGTGAAATAGACCCGATTGCCATCCGGCGAAAAGCTCAGGCCGCTGTATCTCTTACCGGACGGTTCGATGATCCTGACCGCGCTGTCGGATACCGACTGCTTGACCCAAAGGCTTTGTTCCTGTGCCTCTTCCTGTACGAACGCCACGTACTTGCCATCCGGCGAAACGGCAGCCTGGTCCTGAGCCACGTTTCCGCTAAAGGTCAGTTTTTCGAGCTTCATCGTCTGAAAGGCCTCGGGGTGGCGCCAGCTTTCCGCCATTTTGTAAACCCCGTAAAACAGGCCTCCGATCAGCAGGGTGACCAGGATAGACGCGCACAACGACTTGACCGGATGTGCCTTGATCTCACTCATCAGGATGCCGCTCAGCGTGCTCGGGGCCATGCTTAGCTCCTGCGTCGAGTGGGCGGCAGCGGTCTGCATCTTTTCGGTCGGCATCCCGCGTTCGACCTCGCTGAGTTCTCCCGCCGAGTTCCCGTTGCTTCCGCCGCCCGACCGGTATCCGTTCCCGCCGCTGCTCAGCCTGAGGTCCTCGCGGATCTCCTTTAGGTCGGCGAGCAGTTCGCGCATCGTTTGATAGCGCTCTTCGCGATTCTTTCGCAAAGACTTTCTGATAAGCAGCTCGACGTCGTGTGGGATCGGGCGGGCCGAACGGCTAAGCGGCCTCGGCTCTTTATGAAGGATCGACCCGACAACATCGATATCGTTCTCCCCAATGAACGGCAGGCGTCCGGAGGCCATCTGATAGAGCATCGCTCCGAAACTGAATATATCGGAGCGGGCGTCGACCATCTTTCCGCGGGCCTGCTCGGGCGACATATACGCCACCGTCCCCATTACGAGGCCCGGATGAGTTTGCGGATTGGGGATGGTATATGCCTCGCCGGAAGATGAGACCGACTGGCGGCTTACCTGTTTTGCAAGGCCAAAATCCAGCACCTTGACCAGGCCATCGGGGCGGAGGATCACGTTGTCCGGCTTTACGTCGCGGTGGACGACGCTGGCCTCGTGTGCGGCCGCGAGGGCGGTCGCGATCTGGATCGCGATATCAAGCGTCTCATGGATCTCGAGCGGGCTTGTTTTCATCCGCCTGCCCAGCGTCTCGCCCTCGACGAACTCCATCGCGATGAACGGCGGTTCGTTCTCGTCATTGATCTCGTAGATGGTGATGATGTTCGGGTGGTTGAGGGCAGAAGCAGAGATCGCCTCATGCACGAAGCGCATCATCCGGTCGGAATCGGATGCAAAATCCGCAGAAAGCACTTTGACAGCGATCTGCCGGTTGAGCTTTTGGTCCTCTGCAAGAAAGACCTCACCCATTCCGCCCTCGCCGATCTTGCGGACGATCCGATAGCGCCCAAGGTAATCGCCGGTATTCATAACGCTCAGGTCAGCGTATTTTAACACCTTACGACACCGGGTGTAACTATTTTATTGCTCGCCTCTATCGGTTGATCATATCCAGCAGACGCTGAGCGTACTGCGACTTTAGCCGCTGCAGTTCCCGGTATTCGGCCATCGCCCCGCTTCGGTTCCCGGCAGCGATGAATATCTGGCCGAGATAGTAGTGTGCGACCTCGTTGTCGGGGTTGGTCTGGATGACCGTTTGCAGAAGCTGACGGGCCGGATCAGCGCGGCCCGACATTTTGTATGCGTAAGCCAGTTCGACCATTACGGGCTGCGAATCGCTCTTAAGCTGACGGGCGCGCTCCAGAATGGTGATCGCCTCCGGATACCGCTTGAGATCGTTATAGCAATAACCCAGGCGGTACAAGGTGGTGAGGTTGTCGGCCTTGATATCGACCGCTTTCTTGTAATAGCCGGATGCCAGAGAGTAATCCTTCAGAATGTCGTAATAGACATCGCCGAGGCCCGTATGCGCGGTCACGTTGCTGGGCTGGTACCGGAGCGCGCTTTGATAGGCGGCGATCGAGGCCGGCGTCTGCTTGAGCTTGTAGTTCGCGTAGCCCGTTTCCAAGTGAGCAGATACGTGATCCGGCTTGAGCTTGGTCACATTTCCCAGCCAGCGTAGAGCTTCGGTATGGTTGCCGAGCGTGTTATATCCCCAGCCGACATTGTATGCGGCCACGATGTTGTCCGGCTCGTAGCGAAGCCCGTTGAGATAGGCGGCGACCGCCTGTTTGTAATCCTTGTTGCCGTAGAAGTAGACGTCGCCAAGCCCCATATGTGAGGCCGCCGATGTCGGGTCAAGCGAGATCGACCTATTGAATGCCGTTATCGCCTCGGCATTGCGGCCAAGGCGTCTCAGCGAGAGCCCCAGCTCTTCATATGCATCGGCATATTCGGGCCGGTTGGCGATCGCATTGCGAAGCGCGGCCTCGGCCTCGGAATAGCGTTTCAGGTCATTGTAAAGCGAACCCAATTCGTAATATGCGGTCGCCATTTTCGGATTGATCGCGATCGCACGGTTAAAGGCAGCGATCGCTTCGGTGTTCTTCTTGAGGCGGCTGTTAGCATATCCGGTCTCAAGGTGCACCACGGCCTGATTCGGATCGACCGCATTTGCCTTTGCAAGAGCCGTAAGCGCCAGGGCATATTCACCGAACTCGTTGTGAAGCCAGCCGATCCGATAAAGGGACTTCAGCTGCCTCGGATTCAATCGGACGGCGCTTTGATAGGCGACGAGGGCGTCGTCGTAGTCTTTCTTATCGAAAAGCTCGTCTCCGGCCTTTTCATAATCGGCAGCGGTCTTTTTCGGCGGGACGGTCTTCTTGCCGGCACGATGTTTTGAAACGGTCCTGACCTTTCGTTTTACAGTGGAATCGACGGTGGCGGGCGCGCTGTCCGGGCGTCCGCCGGCTTCGGTCTGCCCGAATATGTCGGCCGGCAGGAACGCGACCGCGGATAACAGAAATGCCGCGGCGGCAGCGGAACGGATAGTGGTCGCTAACTTCATATCAGACTCCTAAAAAAGGGCCGTGCGGGTCTATCACTGACGCACGGGCGGTCGTGGGTAAACCACGGGACTCTTATTTCCAGCTTTGTCGACGGCGCGCACGCCAAAGAAGAAATTGTCCTTCGACATATCCTTCGCGGTATAGGACGTCACGTTCCCGACGCTCTTCGAATGGGTCCATTCGGCCGCCGAGGTGTCTCTCCACACGACCTCATATCCCAGAAGATCGGCGTCGGTATTCGCGTCCCACTTGAGCTCCGTGTCGTTGGTCAACCGCCCGGTCACGATGGATACATTCTTTGGCTTGGCCGGCGCGTTTGCCAGCGAAGACAGAGCGATGAGGTTCACGCGGGTCACGTTCGCTGCGTATGCGAAGTCGACGAACTCGGGAGTGTCGCCGTAGAAAACGCCGTTCTCAGTGCGCACATTTTGATGTTGGTGCGTGTAATCTTCATCGACTTCGGTGATCCTGACGGCCGGAAATCCGCGTTCGAGAAACGGAATATGGTCGCCCCCGCGTCCGTAACGGTCACGGCGATAGATCATCCAGACCTTGAATGTTCGCAAGTATCTGTCGGCTTGCTCCTTCACATAGCGGGCAAGCTGACGCGAGGCCGAATCGTTCTCGCCGCCGACGCTGCGGCGAATGTTCGCCTCGCGATCCGTCTCATTCGAAGGCACGCCTTCAGAGAATACGCGGACCCGATCGCGATATGCCGAGTTTCGTTTGGTGGTCACGCCGCCGACGATATCATTGGTGAACATCGCTTCGATGTTCATACCCGTCAGCTTGGCCTGTTCGGCAAAGTAGGCCGCTCCGAGCAATCCCTGCTCTTCGCCGGGTACGGTCATAAAGATGATCGTGGCGTCAAATTTTCGCTTTGACATCACACGCGCAAGTTCGATCACGGCCGCCGTGCCCGAGGCATCGTCGTTAGCGCCGGGGGCGTCGCATTTTGCATCGATCGGGGACGAACACATCGAGTCGTAATGGCCCGATACGACATAAACCCGGTCCGGATCGGTCGTTCCCTTGAGTGTCGCGATCACGTTGGTAAGCACGGTCGGTTCGGGAATTCGATTGGCCTTTGGCTGCGTGAAGCTCTGCTTTTCGACCGTCATACAGCCGCCGCACGCGACATTGAACTTTTGAAATTCCGAGAATATCCAGTCGCGCGCCGCACCGATCCCGCGAGTCGGGTTATCTTGCTCTGAAAGTGTGTTTCGCGTGCCGAACGATACGAGCTTGCGAATGCTCGCCTCGATATTCCTGGCATCGACCTCCCGGACCATCTTTTGGATCTCAGGGTCGAGCCTTTGGACAGGTGCCCTTCTTTGGGCCGGAGACGTTACAGCGGTCAGCAGCAGAACGGCGCAGAGCAAAGTGATCTGTTTCATTGTTATTTATTGTCCGGTGTTTGAACGCTTACAATCTAGATCCAATTAACACTTCACGCAAATAGCGCGTAAAGAGATCTTTTTAGGATCTGACGGAGGAGTATTGTATCAGGATAACGAATGTGGATGAAAATATTTGCAGCTACTGTATCCGGTAGGCTTTGTCCTTCCAGACTACGACCACTACGCCGCTTAATCCATCGGCGATCGTGCGGAGGCCTCCGTCGAGCTTGCGGTATTCATCCGTCGTTCGACGGATGTCGGTCGTGGCCTGGCCGCGATACGCATTGTCGTACCAGGCGCCGTTCTTGAATTGAAAATCCTTTCCTCCGATCCGGCGGGACTTGAGCTCATTCGTACTATCGGCCCGGTTCGGAAAGTTTTGCTGCATATCGCGGGTTGGCCCGGGCGTTGCTTTTGCTACGCCGCCCGCCTGTGTGCGGGCTTTTACCGGCGCCTGTTTCGCGCTGAGAGCGGCACTGTCGCGGCCGTCCTTTACCGCTCCAGTCCTCTTCCTTGCCTCCACATTCCTATCTTCTTTGACAGCGTCGGCAACCTCGCTGTTTACGACGAGGTTCTCCTCCGCTACGGGCGGCGGCGGTGCCGGATCTCCGGCGGCCGGTTGGATCATATCCAGATCGTCTGCCGGCGGAGCCGCAGGTTTCGATGCCTTGGCGGCGGGTTCGCTGCGTCCCGCGGTTACGTTCGAACCCAGAGCAGAGCCGGACGGCGGCGCGGCGGCGTTGCTCGCGGGCTTGTTCGAAGCGGGGACGGTATTTGCGAACGAAGCACTGGCATTAGAGGACTCCGTTTGGGCCAATTGCTCGGACGCCATCGGCCCTCTGCCCGTTTCATTTTCAACGATCTGAGAAACCGTCGCCTGCTCGGTCGAGCCATTTTGCAGCAGCGTGAGCGTTATGAGGCCGCCAAAGACGAGTACAAGGCCGCCCATGATGTAGGCCAGATCGGGAAAAAGGAACAGGCGGCGATACCAGGGCACGGCTGACGTTAAAACTGCCGGCGCGACAACATCCGCCTCGGGCGGAGCTCCTTCGGCATTGAGCATTATCAAACCCGACAATTTCTTTCTGCAGTTATCGCAATCCGCGAGGTGCCGGACGTACAACGTACGGGTTTTCTCGGGCATCGCATTCTCAGCAAAAGCAGCCAGCTCATCTGCGTCGAGATGATGATCCGCAGCGTCACCGGTTCGCTCGCCGCGCGGCCCATTGCGGAGCAGCAGATCTATTTCCTTGTCGAATTCCAATTCCATCAGTTCTTTTTCACCGCACAGACGCGGAGACGCCGAGATCCTTTCAGCATGATAGACAGGATAAACATGATGTACTTCCTGTGATCAGCTTTCCCATCCTGAGTATCCTGTACATCCTGTCCTAAGCCACTCCTTTGCGTCTCAGCGGCCATGCGGTTCAGGCTTTCGCAACCCACTATCAGAACGCTTCAGACCCAAAAATCTTGCACCATAGCCAACGCAGCCAGTACGGCGAACATCTTTTCAAGGCTAACACCAAGTTTTGCAGCGGTTTCCGCTAAATGACGCTTTACCTCGCCATCATTCCAACCGTGACTCTTATTCAGCTCTTTTTCGACGGCCTTGCGTATCTCGGAT
>JAJNPX010000355.1 GCA_021155145.1 Acidisarcina sp.
AACGCAGGCGTTTCATCACGCGCGAACGTATGGAGCGAAACGAATTTCGGGTGCGGTCCCGGCGAAGCGGCTAATGTACATGATCGGTTCACTGATCCTTCCACTCATGCTCCCCTTGCGCACATCGGCGAGAGTTGTACGAAAGGGCCGACATTTGAAGGCTCTTGCACGGTCCCTGCCGTACCTGATCCTACTTCTGGCGGGGTGGTCTTGCGGGGAGTTTTCCGGCTACGTTTTGGGGGAAGGAAAGAGCGCCGAGCGCTGGCGCTGACCCTTTATGAAGATAGGAATCGACGCATCCTGTTGGGCGAACAAGCGTGGCTTCGGCCGCTTTACAAGGGAGCTTCTCATCGCCTTGCTTGAGTTGGATGAAGCGAACGAATATCTGTTTTTCGTCGACAGCGAGATGAATCACTTCGATGATCTCCCGACGCGGGCGAAGTTGATCACCGCGCGCACAGAGTTTTCGGCGGTGAGCGCGGCATCGGCCGACGGCCGCCGATCACTGCGGGATATATGGGCGATGACCCGAGAGGTGTATAAGCACAAGGTTGACGTATTCTTCTTTCCAGCTGTCTACTCATATTTTCCACTGCTAAACCGAACGAAGACTGTGGTCACGGTCCACGACCTGATCGCCGACCATCATCCGGAATTGGTGTTTCCATCGGCAAGGTCAAAGTTCTTTTGGAAAATGAAGCAGAGTTTAGCGTTTAGACAGGCTGACGTGATCGCCACGGTCTCCGAGTATTCCAAGAAAGAAATAGCCGAGTATTTTCGAGTTCCGGATGCCCGGATACGCATAATTTCAGAAGCCGCCAGGCCGGTTTTTCAGCCTCTTTCGACGACGAATGGCTTCGCCTCGGTGCTTAGTAAATACGGTCTTGCACTCGGGGAGAGCTTTCTGTTGTACGTCGGCGGTATTAGCCCGCACAAGAACTTGAAAACCCTGATCACGGCATTCGATCGAATTCTGGATGCCGAGGGCGGGGATCAGCCGAAACTGGTTCTTGTGGGCGATTACGAAAATGACCCGTTCTTCTCAGCGTACCCTGAATTGAAACGCCTCGTGTCGGACCTTGGACTTGACGCGAAAGTCGTTTTCGCGGGCTATGTTGACGACGAGGACCTTGCCCATCTCTATAATGCGGCGGCAATGCTGGTGTTTCCTTCATTCGAAGAAGGATTTGGTCTTCCGGCGGTCGAGGCCATGGCGTGCGGAACTCCGGTGGCGGCCAGCCGAGCCGGGTCGCTGCCAGAGATTCTTGGCGACGCCGGTCGGTACTTCGACCCTTCGAATGTCGAGTCGATGGCGGCAGTGATAAAAGGCCTCCTTGCAGACAAAACTGCTCGGGGCAAGATGCGGGATCTGGGGTTGGCAAGATCGCAGAAGTTCCAATGGAAGCGTGCCGCCGAAGACGCGATCGCTATCTTCAATGAGCTGGCTCCGAAATAAAGGTGCAGATGGAAAAGCCTTTGAAATTCTGCATGGTGTCGACCTTCTATCCGCCGTATAACTTTGGCGGTGACGGTATGCATATTTACCGTTTGTCTAATGAGCTTGCACGCCGCGGCCATAGCGTCGACGTTTTTCATTGCGAAGACTCGTTTCTTTTTTTGAACGGAAAGCCGCCAACAGGCGATTTTCCAAATCACGAGCGAGTCAGGGTCTATCCGCTCAGGAGCGGGAAGGGGATGCTTTCGCCGCTCGCAAGCCAACAAACGGGTGTGCCATTCTTCAAGGGAAGTCTCAAAGCTGCCCTGGAAGGAAACGGATACGATGTGATCCATTTCAACAATATGTCTCTCATCGGCATCAAGGCGTTGAGCTACGGATCTGCGATCAAGCTATACACGACCCATGAGCACTGGCTTGTCTGCCCGATGCACGTTCTCTGGAAATTTGATCGAGAGGTATGCACAAAGCCGAGTTGTACAATGTGTCAGCTCGCGGGAAAGCGGCCGGTGCAATTGTGGCGACAAACCGGATTGATGGAAAGGATGTTGAAGCACGTAGACTGTTTTTTGTCTCCGAGCCGATTCACGCTGAACAAACATCTCGAGAGAGGCCTCGACATCCCGATACGACATCTTCCGTATTTCCTGCCGAAACAGAACACCCGAAACGGAGGCATCAGCCCCTCTGGCTCGCGCGAACGTCCGTACTTTCTGTTCGTCGGACGGCTCGAATATATAAAGGGAGTGCACAACCTGATCGAAGCTTTTAGGCTCGCCCCGCAATACGACCTTCTGATAGCCGGCGACGGGGTCTACCGCAAAGAGTTGGAGCGTCAAGCTGCCGGACTTCAAAACATCGAGTTTCTCGGCCGGATGACGCAGGAGCACCTTTCCGAACTTTACGGTTCAGCAATCGCGGTGATAGTGCCTTCGATCTGCTATGAGACCTTTGGGATCATAATCATCGAGGCGTTCTCGCACAAAACGCCCGTGATCGTCAACGATCTTGGCGCTCTGCCGGAGGTCGTGGAGGACAGTAACGGAGGCCTAACCTATCGGACGCAGGGGGAACTCCTCGATGCGATCCGGACTATCGCAACCAATTCGGAACTGCGCGATACATTGGGACGCAATGGCTACTCGGCCTATATCAAGTATTGGAATGAAGAACCGCATTTGGATCAGTATTTGAAGATCGTCCGCGAGTTGCAAGATCGTCGTAGAGCAGACGGTCAAGCCGAGACGCGGAAACATGTCTCCCGTACCGGGAGTCTTATCATTCGCGAACCGAGTTCGGTCGGGGGCGAAGTCAGTGCTCCAGGGGGCGCATTCAAAAGGTGAAAGTACCGATCCTCACATATCATTCGATCGACGACAGTGGATCCGTGATCTCGACGGCACCCGGGGTGTTCCGGAATCAAATGAGATTCCTCAGCGATACGGGTTACCGGGCGATACCTCTTCGCGAACTCGTCGCGACCATTCAGGCCAAGGGGCCACTACCAGAAAAGACGGTAGTACTTACATTTGACGACGGTTTTCGAAACTTTTACACCGAG
>JAJNPX010000364.1 GCA_021155145.1 Acidisarcina sp.
ACGAGCCCCGAATCGCTGATACTTATATTGAATCGCTTTCCGACCGCGAGCGGAAGCATCCGCAAACTATAGATCCCGGAGACCAGGTCATGCGTGGTGCCGTCGATCTCAGATGCGATACGTCGGGGCGGCTTCATCGGATCTTTCGGGTCGGTCTCGGTATAGGTGACGCGCTTTTCGCCGTAATCGAAAAGGGCCTCGCTATTTCTGACCCGATCTTTCTGGACGTCGTGCTTGACCGTTTTGGTCACGCGGAACGAGTGTTCATCGATGGTCGATTCGAGCCTCTGTAGGAATGAGAATCGGAAAAGCTTCAGCAGCGTGCCCTTTGACCGAGCCTCGGCCTTTATCAGGTAATCGTCGTCCTCCGCTCGGTCAATCGTGAAAACAAGGTCCGCGACCGCGATCCCCGGGATGATCTTACTGACCTTACCCTCGTACTTGAGCGTCTCACCCTCGTTAAAAGGGACCGATGGCTGCGACCTCACGGCGACGACCGAGATCGTCAGAATTGCAATGGTCAGGAGAACTTTATGTATCAGACTCATAGATCAAAACGCAAAAATGGCCTTGATGCAAAGCAAAGACGCAGCTGCGATGAACCCGATCGCTGCGTTGTATTCACCGTTTTTCAAGTATAACTGAAAATCGAAGCCGCGATCAGATTTTTTCCATCTCGAAAACCTTGGGAACAGCAAGGGCACGCCGGCCGCATACTCGCGATATTCATCGCCAAGGCGTCGTTCGAGCTCATCTGCTTCGACGTTCATAACCGGAAAATAGATGCTTGCGACAAAGATGGCCACGGCGATGAACAGCCAAAGCGAGCCGGATGCGGCGCCAAAACCCAGAGCGATAAAAAAGGTCCCAAGATAGAGCGGGTTTCGCGTGTATGCGTATGGCCCGGACACGTCCAATCCGGCAGATTTTCGAAGGTGTCCGCACGCCCATGCCCTGATCGCCAACCCGAGAAACGCGACCGCAAGGCCGATGGCTAAAGCGGCCGGCGTGGGCCGAGAAAAAACAAGGTAGAGGAAGGCGATCACGAAACCGGAGAGCACGCGGTAGCGCTGAAGCGACTTAAGGAATCGGGACGGCATCTGACGTTTCAGGCGAGTGCCTCCTTTTCAGATACACGCGATAGCCTCGCGGCAACGGCATCCGCGACCGTATCGACGTCGATGTCCATACATATCCAATTCGAACATTTTCGCCGATGGCAATCGACCCGACAGCCGATATCCTCGCGCCCGACGCATATGTCCTCGGCTCGCGGGCTGCCGTTTCGCCACCATTCGGTAGGCCCAAAGATCCCCACAACGGGTGCGCCGGCGGCCACCGCTATATGCGTCGGGCCGGTGTCGCCGCCGATATATACCGCCGCTGAACGGGCTAGCTCGTAAAATCCTTTGAGCGAAGGCTGGGAGGCTATGAGCCTGCCGGATCGGCTGCCTTTGACCGCACGCTCCGCCAATTCGACTTCCTTGGGGCCGGTCACGACGATCGATACCAGCCCCTGCTCGTCCCACAGGCGGTCCGCAAGCCCGCCATAATTTTCTGCCGGCCACAGCTTTGTCACCCACCCGCCGGCAGGGTTCAGGATCGCAAATCGGTCACCGGCCTCGGCCGCGATCCTGGCCGCCTCGTCGCGGTGCTGCTGTGAGGTCGCTATCGGAAACTCATGCCGCGTCTGAGGGTCCCGTATATCCAAGGCGGAGCGGACAAGTTGAAGATTCTTATCGATCACATTCAGGCCGCCGGGAACGACTATTCGCTCAGTAAGCAAAAAGCGGCCCAACGGTTCGCGAAGTTCACGCTTGCCGAAACCGACCCTTCGCGGAGCTCCCGACAGACGCGCGATCATTGCCGACTTGAGAAGTCCCTGAAGATCGATCGCGGCCTCGTATCCGCGTTCGCGAAGACTTCCTGCCTGGATCTTGAGCTCCGAGTACATTGCCTTTGGAGAACGTGTTTCGCGGATCGCCGAAGTATCGACTTCGATAAGACGGTCGATCATCGGATTGTCCCGAAGGATCTCGGCCGACCGGCTTTCTACCGCCCAATCGATCTCGATATCGGGAAATGCTCTGCGAACGGCGGCAAGTGCCGGCAGAGCGTGAACCAGATCGCCGATCGCACCGAGCTTTACAAAAAGGATCCTCACGTTAACTTGATGTTACCTAAAATCGTAGAGTTTCGTTCAATGCCGATAATAAATCAACGGTGAGGCTCGTATTCGGACCTTTTGTGTGGAAATTCTCTGATGGATTAAGTTATTCTAAAGATTGTGGTTTTCCCGCGAAAGCACCTGCCGACGGCTGTATGCAGAAACCCGAAAGAAGCCTGAGAGACCTGACGCCCGCACTCGTGTTCCTGAGTGGTGAGCTGATCGCCGTTCCGATACCCCTCGAGCGCGACGAGGTCATCCTCGGGCGCGCGTTTGAATCTGACGTCAGGGTGAACGACTCGAAAGTATCGAGGCAGCACGCTACGATCAAGAGCCTCGTCAACGAAGGCACTGGACTCACCGAGTACATTTTGAAGGACCTTGGCTCGCGAAACGGCATCTCCTTGAATGGCGTGCGGGTGACCGAGGCGATCCTCACGCACGGCGACAAGATCACCATCGGCGAGAATATACTCCGATTCGAGTTGCTCGACGAGATCGACCGCGAGTACCAGCGGCAGATCCATCGGCTGATCACCCATGATGACCTCACTGGGCTACTTTCGAGCAGGTCCTTCTTTTCGGAGCTGCGGCGCGAGGCCGCCCGTGCAAGGTCGGACGGGAGAGAATTTTGTGTGCTTGTAATGGACGTCGATCACTTTAAGATGGTGAACGACACCTACGGACACCTCACCGGCTCGAAAACCCTTGAGGAGATCGGCCAGTGCATAATGGAAAAGATGCGCAGCGGTGACGCCGCATCCAGATTCGGCGGAGAGGAATTTGCCGCATTTCTGCTGGACGCCGACCTTTCACAGGGCCTGGTCGCTGCCGAACGCGTCCGCATCGCGATCGAGCAAAAGGAGTTCAGCGTGATCCGGCAGGGCAAGCCGCTCGAAAATCACCGCGTGACCATAAGTATAGGCGTCGCCACGTTTCCGAGTGACTCGATCGACCCGATCGAGCTGGTCGAAATGGCCGATTCGGCACTTTACCGGGCAAAACGTGAGGGACGAAACCGCGTCCGGGCATACCGGGAGGTCACAGATGAGGAGCGACACAAGCCGCTCCCGCAGCGGGAAGACTGATTTTGCAACTTTCGCTGTTCGATATCGTGAAAGACAGGGTGTTTTTTTCGTGCTAAAATTGCGGCGCTTGCATCCAACAAATTGTAAGAGCCGTTCCGTTTTATTGTGATAACCAAGCTAAATTTAGCCACTCATCCGTTCAGAAACAGGACCACTCCGTACCTGCTTGCGATTGGCCTTTTGATCATTGGCGCCATCGGCGGCGTTCTCGCCGTCTCGCAGCTGTACCATTACTCCCGCGAGAATGAGGCCGCGCGAAAACAGGTCGCCGAAATGGAGACAGAGGTCGCTCGGCTAAAGGGCGAAGGCTCCAAGGTGCAGCAGCAGCTGACCCCGGATCAGCGTGATATCCTCGTCGCGGCTCATAAGCTGGTCGCAAATAAGACCTTTGGATGGTCCAGATTGTTTGCCGATCTTGAATCCGTACTTCCGCCGAGCGTCAGCGCATCGAGGATCGCTGTTGAAAACGTCTATCGCGATGGCGACCGCGTCAAGGCCGAGCTCGAGTTTGGCGTACTCAGCCGCGATTATCAGTCGGTGATGAACATGATCGCGTCGATGAACAACTCAGGATTGTTTCAGGCGGAACTTCGCAGTCAGGACCTGCAAAAGAACGAAAGAGTGACCTATACCGAATATACCCTTCGCCTGATCTATACGCCGGCCTACGGTTTTGCTCCGGCAGCCGTAGATGAGGTCGCACAAAATCCCGCCGGAGGTGCCCTGCAATGAGCGACATTGAGGAACCGCGGGAGACCGGATCGGGAAAACCCGAGATAAGCGTGAATGCTTACGATGGCGGAGTAGCCGTCGAAGAGGCCGACCGGACCGTCTTTCTCACAGAGAAAGATACGATCGTCCTTGAAAAGGGAACAGAGATCGATATCGCTCCGTCAAACCGGCCAAGAAAGGTGTATGGCGGAATGTGGGGGCCGGCCGAGATCGCGGTCGTCGGAGCCGCGTCGCTTGCCGTGCTGGCGGCGCTCATCGCCTGGTTCGTCTTCGCACTTCCGGCCAAACGTGAGCTTGAGCGAAACCTCTCGACGCGTGACCGGCTCGAGGCGGAACTTGCCTCGGCCCAGGCCAAATACGGCGACATCACAAGCACCGAGGCACAGGTCGCAAAACTCGTCACGAGCGTCACCGATTTTGAATCGAATTACTTGCCTGTGGCCTCGAACGGGCGAACCGCACTCTACCAAAAGCTCAACGGCCTGATCTCGGGCTACGGGCTTCTGAACACGACGGGCCCCGATTATGCCCCGCTCGAAATGATCGATACGGGATCGGCGAACGAATCGGCGGAAGAACGAGGCCGCTCGAGATTTCGAAGCCTCTTTCCGGGAACCTATGTGACCATGAC
>JAJNPX010000380.1 GCA_021155145.1 Acidisarcina sp.
TGAACCCTGACCTTATCGTTTGAAAGAGAAATAGGTCAGAAGCGTATGTGAGTGGTCAGTTTGACGCACCGCCGGACAACTGTTGAGTACAGATCTTCGACGCGGGTGACGCCGCCATGAACGCTCATCGGTCTGAAACACACAAAACAGATTCGCCGCATACTCAACACTATGAGACCCATCGGTCACAGCACCCTACAGATCTCAATGGCTCGAAGAAGATCTGTGGCCACTGAGACAGGGTCCCCGTCTGTTCTCAGCCAAGTCATAAACCGAGACGCCATGGATAAAGTAGATGTCTGTCGCTCTGATCTTGTGATCGGAGACAGTCCGCTTGAAAGCCCCGACCGGCGGATCTTCGTGCCCAACGTCCGCAAATCTATCCACAGCCCGTCTTGGTCTCGCCGGATCGACGAGGATGTCGAATCAATATACTTTAACGGGATCGACGCGGTCCAGTAATGATGATCGTTCTCACGATGATTCGTCATCGCCCCGGAAAACCTTAACGTGCAGCCGGAAAATTTAGCCAATCGACTTTCGGAACTAGTTCCCCGGTCATTCACTTGGCGGCGCTCGGATTTCGTCTTATTTGAAGTCGAGGATAAGACCCGCTTGTTTAACTCTTTTAACTCAGCCTTAAGCTCCGTCTTACTATTCTGAGCAGTCGACGAAATGACGAGTAACCCGAAGAGGGTGATGAGAGTAATGTGCCGCATAGAGTAAGAGTTGAATCTCAATAAGCTTTCACGACATCGGCACCAGTATAGTAGTGCTTGACGATATCGTCGTATTTGACGCCCATTTTTGCGAGTCCGTAAGCGCCGTATTGACACATGCCGACACCGTGGCCCCACCCTCGGCCGGTGAAAGTATAGGCGGCCACCCTTTCGCCCGAATAGCGCTTGTTCATCACGAAAAGCTGTTCGCGAAGACGAAGTGCTGAACGGATCTTTCCGCCCTTTAGGGTTTTGACGCCGTTCGAGCCTATGATCTCAAGCTCGACGGCGCGCCTTGAGTAGCCGGTCTTCTTAACGTTCACATCGTAAAGCGTTCCGATGCCGCGGACATAACGCGATAACCGCGACTGCACCGCCGAGGCCGAAAGCGACGTCGTCCAGTTGGTGAACGGCGAGATATTTTCCGCCGCCGTCGGCTGAGCGGTCGGCTCGACCTCAATATACCAAACGGCTCCGCCGGCGTCCGTCAGATAGCGGACGTTCTCACCGCCGACCAATGCAGCTTCTTTGACCTGATACATCGCATCGCCGAACTGGCGAAACAGGAAGACGTCCGGACGGATGGCGACCTGCCGTTCGCTCCGGCCCGAGCGAAGTACTAGACGGCCGTCGATACTCGCCTTTGTCGTGCCGGTCTGGAGCGAGGGCATCCACTTTCTCTTTTCATAGATCTGGCGGATGAGGCGGAGCATCTTTGCTCTGGTAAACGGCCGGTTGGGCTTTAGCGTGAGGTCGGGATGGAGCGTGAAATAGCCGTCACGCATCAGCATTGCGATCTCGGCACGCCGTTCTTTAGGTATCTCCGCCGCGTCGTCGAACGAGAGGTGGTAGTTCACGTCCGAATCGCTAAGCAGCGTGTCGGGCTCGCCCGGCGCATAGATGAACGATGCGAGAATGCGTGCGAGTTCGGGCGGCTTTGCCGTTTCTTTGGTCACGTTCGGAAACGTCTTGCCGAATTTTGATGCGAGGTTGTTAAGCCAATTCGATACTTCGCCTTCGGTCGGAACATCCTCTAACCATTCGTCTGTGATCGTATTCGAGGTAAGCGAGAATCCGTTGACCGCGAGCATTGAGATCAGCCGGACAAGTTCGAGGTTTGCTTCGTCGCGCAGCTTTGCGGGGTTGCGGGAGGTCTTTATAAGGAACGGGTCAAAGTGTCGTTTGCCCTCGAGCGAGCATTCGACCCCGCGAAGATACGGCTCGGCATGGTCGAAGACATTTTCGGAGTTTTCGGTCCGCCCGCCGCATGTTGACGTGAAATACGCCATTATCGGCTTGCCATCGTAGGTCGCGATCTGGCCGGCGGTCTCGCGTACGGCCCGCGTGCCCATATTGGTCTCGATCGAGACGCCCTTGTAAACCTGAGACCAGACGGTCGGCACCATATCGAAGCCCTCGGAACCGTAGCCGTTTATGTTTGCGACCGCGTAGGTGCGGGCCGCAATGGCCTGTGCCTTTTGAGCCTCGAGATGGGGCAGGGACAGCTCCGCCGGTACGACGCCGAGCAGATACTCCTCGAGCGGAACGACGTTTACGACCGTCAGCGTCCCTTTAGCATTTACGAAAACCTCGATCTTTCCGCGGTACGCCTTGCCGTTGAGACGGACGGGATTGGATCGCTCGTTCAACGAACCGAATGAGACGGCCTTGAGCGATGTGTATCGGGCGGCCTCGGCAGGGCCGTTCACCACGACCTCGCGCAAGTTTGGATCGACCACCGGCGGGCCGATGAGCTGCGACGAATCGCCGGTCGGCCTGATGAGGCTGCGAACCTGTGACTGCCCGGCCATACGATTCTGCTGCGAAAGCGCGATCGCCTCGTCCGAAATTACCGTTTTCTTTTCGGCCACCAGGATGAGATCATCGAAGCCCTTTTCGGCCATCAAATTCTTGTATTTTTCGGCCTCCTCGATCGTCTCGAAGACCGATCCGACCCAGACCCGCCAAGTGTTGGTTGCCGGATCGATGCTCGTAATGGCCGATTCGCCGGTTGCTTCGCGTATATCGCCGGCTATCTCGGCCGCTTCTTCCATATTCGGCAGGCCCTGGATCTCGAACCGAAACTGCTCGACCTGCGGCGGGCGATACGCTCGCGCCGCCACCGCAACGCGGTTCGAAGATAGCACCCTGATCTGTTCATCCGGCGAATATGCGACAAGAGTTGAGTCGCCTGTCGTGATCGAGACCGAGCTGGAATTTGTCGAGAGGCCGATACGGATGAGAGGTTCTGTGCCAAGGAAAAACGATTCGTTCCACGCTCCGAGCAAGTGAATCGTCGTAGTCAGAGCGATAGTCAAGAGTAGCGCTGCTCGGCGAAGGTGCATCACATCAATATTAAGGTGGTTCTTATGAAAACTGAAGCAGTTTAGCGTCGTAAGTATGAAGTATAATCGCAATGAGATGACACGAGCTACAAATGCCTCTTTCGTTTTGGTCTTGTTTGTGGCAGTTTCGCTAGCTCAACCGCGACCGCCAAACAGCGACTTTACGGCAGGATCATTGATTCCCACTAAACTGAAACCAAGCTTGATTTCCGGTTTGGAATCTTACACGCTGGCCCAACGTGAAAAACGTTGGGAAGATCTTTGGGTATTGATGGGAAAACATAAGTTAACGGGAGCGGCAAAGTTCGAAGCGGAAAAGGAGAAGCCGTGCATTTTGGATCAGATCAAATCATCCCCTCTAGTGTCTTTCACACCGGAGTACTCTACGTTCAGTACCGAGATCTTGTCCTTGCCACTTCCCAAGAGGTGGTGGTTGATTCACGGGAGTGGAACTTTTGAGACAAAAAACGGAAACATCGAACGAAAGACGACGATCGTCGCGAGCAGATCCGGAAATAGCTGGTACTTTGCTGGCCCATCCAGAGACCGTGAGTGGGAAAAGGAACATGTTGACTTGAAGACCCCGTCAAGCGAGTTGGCTAAATTTATCTCAGTCTTATCCCCGCCATCCAGTCCAGTCAGTGTAGAGGATATCCGAGTTTCTATCAATTCCGAGTACCTGTCACTGAGGAAGTTGCGGTTCAAACTCCGAAACGGAACTTCTAAACAGATAAAGTCGATCGCTTATCGGATCGCTTCCAGAGGTGGGAATATTTCGGTAGGCGCTGGCCAGGTCATTGATCCCGGCGAAGCGGAAGAATTTGAGGTCACCTATTCCGGATATGGCTACTATTGTCAGGGCGAACGACAATTTAAGCTGATCGTCGAAACCGTAACCTATTCCGATGATTCTATGTGGAAGGCACCTCCGAAATTCCGCTCTAGGAGTTACCTTCAACTACCTCTCCAGTGAATTGAACAAAAGAGGAAAGGTCGCGTACGTTTGCCCGCGGTGCTGCGGACGAAAGGCGAAGAGCACGATCTTGCCTTTGCCATAGCCGGCTTCGGCGAGGGCGATCTTCCCGTTGATAAGCTTTTCGCCGAGCATCCAGCCGGACATCAGTGCGTCCTTTTCGGCGTAGCGGGCGATGACTTTCAGTGTGCGCGATCCATCGCGTACTTCTTCGAAAGCCGAGCTGTTGATGAAATATGCGGGTAGGTCTTCGGCGACGCCGCGTGCCAGATCGCTCCGCCGATCTACATTGATCTTGACTATCGAGCCCGGGTTATAAAACTCGCTGCGCCGCACACCGCTCAGGACATTTTTCATGGGCAGCCCAAATCGCTTTATGACGAGTTCGCAAGAATCGTCGAGGCAGACGAGCTTGCCGCCGTTCTCGACGAATTTCTTGAGGTTTTCCGCTCCAGCATCGCCGATCCCGCCTGCATATTCCGATGGGTATCGATCTGCATTCAGCCCGTTCAAGATCGTGTTCTCGCCGTCCGCGGCCAGGATGACCACATCGTAGTCGAGACGTCCGGCACGTACATCGTCGTTCGAGATCGACTTGAACGGGATCTGATGATTGTCGAACACGAGCCGCGTCCAGCCTTCATCCATCGACGGGGCGAATGGGCGGTAAAGGCCGATCTTCGGGTCGGTCTTGAGCGGGTTCGGGTGTTTTGCAAACCCTGCGGCGGCTGGCGCGAGGTTCAACGCGGCCCTTACCTCGTTCTGGGCGTTTATCTTCTTGAGGGTCGGGCGAAATTTTTCGAGGTCACGGATGTCCCAGACCTCATAGTTTTCGACGCCCATTTGAAGGGGCAGCGTCCAACCGGCGACATCGTACGGCGGATCGGGCTCGCCGCCCGCCCCGACCCGATTCGGATACACCTGCTTCTCAAACAAACTCAGGACATTGTTCTTCTGCGGCTGATCGGTAAAAACGAGAAAACTATTCAAGGGTATCTCGTGAAACTCCTCGGCCGGGGAATGTTTCACCCATAGCTCGCTCGTCATGCGATGGACCTCGATGCCCTGAAATGCGAGTATCTCGAGAAATCTCGCAACCGCCTCGCTATTTGGCTGGCCGGCCATAACGACGAACGCCCGCGGGACCGCCGCGTCGAGCCTAAGATTTGCGCGGCCGAGCGAATGAAAATTCGCGAGATATCTTTGCCGATACTTTGCCGCGAGTGACAAAAGTGCGCGGCTGGCCGTCATCTCGATCTCGGCGATATCCCGCGGCCTCCATACGCCGCCCTCCCATGCATCCGGGTAAGCCGTTGACGTCTCAAGCGGCGACTGCAGCCCGCGTGCCGGGCGCGTCCGCTGAAGCTGTTCGCGGGTGATCGTGACGGGTGACATCAGGTCGGCGCTCGCCGCCTCTGACAAGATGCCGATCGAATTGTGATAATAAGGAGCGGAACGAAATCCGCCGTGCCACCACATATCAAAGGTGGTATTCGTCGCAACGCCCTCGATGCGTTTTGCCTGCAGGTCGGCGGCCATCTTGTAACCGACAAGCCCGACCTCGCGAATGATCGACGGGTCGATCCGAGGATTTGGCGGGTCGAAGAACGGCGGTATCACGAACCGCGCTCCGGTCTGGCCCATTTGATGGACGTCATAGACGATCTGCGGAAACCATTCCTGCCAGTACAGCTTCGTGATGTTGCGGGTCTCCTGCAGATTGAGCATGAACCAATCCCGGTTGTTGTCGTGGCCGGCATAGTGATGGTAAAGCTCGGGTGGCGACGAGCCTTCGCTCTTGGTCCCGAGCGTCTTGCGATACCATTCGGCGACGATCTGCACGCCGTCAGGATTTGACGAGGGGATCAAAAGGAGAATGGTATTATCGAGCATCTCCTTTGTATCGGCGTCATTGGCGGTCGCGAGTTCGTACGCGAGATTCATCGACATCTGGGACGCTACGATCTCGGTCGAGTGGATCGAGCACGAGATTGAGACTATGGTCTTGCCGGCAGCTATTAGATCTTTGAGTTCGGCCCCGTTTTTGATCGTGCGCGGATCTGCCAGCTTTGCGCTTACGCGGCGATACCGCTCGAGGTCCCTTATGTTTTGAGCAGACGAGATGAAGGCCACTATCATCGGCTTGCCCAGCGTCGTCTTGCCGATCTCCCTCACGAGTACCTTGGGGCTGGCGGCATCCAATTTTGCGAAATAGTCAGTGATCTGCGGCCAATCGGCGATCGTCTTGTCGTCGGTCGGGACAAAGCCCAGCACCGAT
>JAJNPX010000303.1 GCA_021155145.1 Acidisarcina sp.
TGAAACGAGGCGGTTGGGCGACGAACGATCTGTCGATCCTTTATCACGACACGGAGTGGGGAGTGCCGCTGCATGACGACCGCGGGCTGTTCGAATTTCTGATCCTTGAGGGCGCGCAAGCCGGATTGAGCTGGGATACGATCCTGCGAAAACGTGAGGCATATCGAGACGCATTTGATAATTTCGATCCGGCAAAGGTCGCGCGTTACAGCGAAGCTAAAATGGCAAAGCTGCTTACCAACGAGGGCATCGTCCGCAATAGGTTGAAGATCGCATCTGCCGTTTCGAATGCAAAGGCGTTCCTTCAGGTGCAGAAAGGGTTCGGTTCGTTCGACGCTTACATCTGGTCGTTCGTGAGCGGCAAACCGATCGACGGTAAACGGAAGGAACTCGGGGACATTCCGGCAAAGACTGAGACCAGCGACGCCCTCTCGAAAGATCTAAAGAAACGCGGATTCAACTTCGTCGGTTCGACAATAATGTACGCGTTCATGCAGGCGACCGGCATTGTGAACGACCATTTGACGACGTGTTTTCGGTACAGGGAGATAAGGCAGAAACCCGACCGGTAGGAAGGGTGTCCCGGCAGATCTTGCGAGATCAAAAGGCACACTCGCTGCTGCTCGTGTTTCCGCTTGTGACAATGGACTATCCGATCACAACAGCGGTCAGGTTCCTGAGAGAGAAAAAGGTCGAGTTCGTTCCGCACCTCTACGAATATGTTGAGAAAGGCGGTACGCGGGAATCGGCCAGGCAGCTTGGCATCGACGAACACAGGGTCGTAAAGACATTGGTATTTGAAACAAGTGAGAAGGCGCCGCTGATCGTGCTGATGCACGGCGACAAAGAGGTCTCGACAAAGAAACTCGCCCGATTTATCGGAGTAAAGTCGGTCGAGCCGGCCACGCCCGAGAAGTTGTCGAAGCTTATCGGCTATGTGGCGGGCGGAACGTCGCCGTTCGGGACGCGGACTGACTTGCCGGTCTACTTTGAAAAGACGATCGTCGAGCTCGAGACGATCTACATAAATGGCGGTAAGCGCGGGTTCCTGATCGAGGGCGACCCGCGGCTCTTGACCGGCATATTGAATGCGGTGCCCGTCGAGATCGGTATATGAGTCCTCCTTGCAGGTCGTGAATGGCGCTATGAATATGAATAAAATTACCCATGCTGGGCTGTTCGTGCTGCTCACTGCCGTGTTTGCAACGGCACAGGTCACGGCGATCAAGGCCGGACGGATCGTCGATCCTGAGACCGGGAATGTGACGACGAACCAGATCGTCCTGGTCGAAGGACAGGACATTAAAGCTGTCGGTTCGAACGTCGCGATACCTGCGGGTGCGACGGTGATCGACCTTTCGAATAGCACGCTGATGCCCGGAATGATGGATGCCCATACCCATTTGTGCATGAACACACAGCACAAGCGTGACGGCGGACGATATTATTTCACGACGCTGCTCGATTCGAACGCGAAACGTGCCATCCAGGGCGCCGTCAATGCGAGGTCGATGCTCGAGTACGGCTTTACGAGCGTCCGCGACGTCGGCAACGAGGGGAACTATGCGTGCGTCGAAGTGAGGCGGATGATCGCGAGCGGCGAGATCGACGGGCCGACATTCATTACGGCCGGCCGTATCATCGCACCGTACGGCGGACAGTTCGCGCTGCAGCCGGACAAGCAGGATCTCGCCGAGCCCGAGTATTTTTTCGCCGACACACGAGACGAGATCAAGAAGGCAATACGGCAAAATCTCCATTACGGCGCGACCGTGATCAAGCTCGTTATCGACGATCAGCGTTACATTTACTCGGTCGATGACATCAAGTTCGCGATCGAAGAGGCACACGCAGCCGGGGTGAAACTAGCCGCTCACGCGTGGACCGCGGCCGGTGCGTTGAATGCAGCGAAGGCCGGTGTCGATTCGATCGAACACGCCATCGCGATCACCGACGAAGCTCTCGCGATCGCTAAGAAGAACAACGTCGCGATAACCCCTATCCCGTTTACCGAGCGTGACGCGGTGCTGAGCGGCGAACCGGGCGGCAATAAGGAAGCCAACGAAAGGATGTTCATCGACCCCGTTCGCCGTGCTCACAGGGCGGGTGTGACGATGGTCTGGGGGCCGGATGTGATCTTTAACACCAAGGAATTCCCCCGCGGAAAGGTGTCGATCGACACGGTCGACGAATGGAATATGACCGGCGTCCCGAACCTCGTCATTCTCCAGGCATTGACCACAA
This sequence comes from Acidisarcina sp., assembly GCA_021155145.1. Classification (GTDB taxonomy): domain Bacteria; phylum Acidobacteriota; class Blastocatellia; order Pyrinomonadales; family Pyrinomonadaceae; genus OLB17. The sequence goes on from JAJNPX010000303.1 coordinate 2,245, forward strand.
ACGCCGCAAGGCTCCTCGGCATCGAAAAGGCAAGAGGCTGGATCAAACCCGGCTTCCGCGCCGACATCATCGCCGTCCGCGACAATCCGCTTGAGAAGATCGAGACGGTGAAGGATGTGGTTTTCGTGATGCGGAACGGGAAGGTTTATAAGCGAGCCGCAGCCAATTAGGTCGGAGTGTACTTTATGCAGCAGTTTTATAAATTGCCCATTGTTCTCGATCCCCAACCGGAAGGCGGATGGACTATTACCTGTCCGTTGTTGCCCGAACTTCACACCGAAGCGGATACGTGGGACGAGATCGAACCAAACGTCAGCGATGCTCTTCAAGCGGTGATCGAGATCTACGAACATCTTGAAAAGCCGCTGCCGAGCGTCCTTAAGCCCATCAATGGCGAGGCGATCCTCATGGATACTATCGTCCATCTGGAGGCTGCTGCTTGAGGTATCGGGAAGTGGAGCGAAAGCTGAAGAAGCTCGGATGCGTAGAGATTCGAAGCAAATCCGGCGGATCGCATCGCAAATGGATCAATCCAACGACCAATCGCGGAGCCGCTATCCCCGATTGGGGAAGTAAGGATCTGAAGAACGGCACGCTTCGTGGAGCGATAAAGCAGCTCGGTTTTTCATGGGATGAGTTTATGTCGGCCTGAGCGGATGGGCCGGTACGAGGGCATCGGGCAAATTGGGTACAAGTGAGGTAAGGGAGAATTATGAGAGAAGCAGTAATCGTATCGGCCGTGCGGACGGCTGTGGGAATATACTCTGATGGACGTTTTGAGATAGAACGACCACGATAAAGAATTAAACGATGCAAGTAACAATTGATTTACCTGAAAACTTGGCGGTTCGGCTGCGAACGAACAAACAGGATATTACCGAGATCTTTGAAGCAGGGCTTCGTGAGTTCGAGGCAAGTTCTTCGGTGGGCTATAAGAGCATCGCGGACGTTTTGGAGTTTCTTGCCAGTTTGCCGACGCCTAGAGAAATTCTTGACCTGCGTCCCTCAAAAGAGCTGCAAGCAGAAATTGAACGTTTGCTGCAAAAGAACCGCACCGAAGGCCTGAGCGAGGCCGAGGAACGAACGTGGGAAAGCTATGAGTTTATTGAACATTTGGTTCGAAAGGCCAAAGCAAAAGCATCGCAGTTAAAAGAGCAATTATGACCTACGTTCCGACCGCCGTCAGGGATTTGGTCTATGCAAGAGCTAAAGGCTGCTGCGAATATTGTCTGATCTCCGAAGAGGTCAGTTTTGCAATGCATCAGATCGACCATGTGATCGCTGAAAAGCATGGCGGCTTAACGATTGAAGAAAACCTGGCCTTGTCGTGCGTGCTTTGCAACAAACACAAGGGAAGCGATATTGCTTCGATCGACGAAACAGGTGAAGTTGTTCCCCTTTTCAATCCCCGACGGGACGACTGGAGCGAACATTTTAGTGTTGATGGGATGGCTATTTTATCGGCTTGACACCGCGAGGAAAGGTCACGATCCGGCTTTTGCAGATCAATAGCGTGGCACGGGTGGATGAACGCAGAGCATCAAACTAGAGAAAGCAGACTCGAGGATTAGTTTATGAGAGAAGCAGTTATCGTATCGGCCGTGCGTACGGCCGGGGGAAAAGCACCGAAGGGAACGTTGAAGAATACGCGTTCCGATGAATTGGGAGCGGCGGCGATCAAGGAAGCCGTCGCCAGATCGGGCGTCGACATATCTCTGATCGACGACGTGATAATGGGCTGCGCGTTTCCCGAAGCGTCGCAAGGGATGAACGTCGCACGCACGGCTGCGATCCTCGCCGGGCTCCCGGTCGAGACGAGCGCGATGACGGTCAATCGCTATTGTTCGTCCGGCCTTCAGACCATTGCATTGGCGGCCGAGAGGATCATGGGCGGCGGCGCCGACGCGATCGTCGCGGGCGGCCTTGAGTCGATGTCGGCGATACCGATGGGCGGTAACACGTTCAGGCCCAATCCGCGTCTTACAGAATCCTATCCCGATTACTATCTGAACATGGGGCTGACAGCCGAAAACCTCGCGAAGAAGTACGAGATCACCCGCGAACAGGCCGATGAATTCTCGATGCGGTCTCACCAGAAGGCTGCCGCCGCGATCGCCGCAGGTAATTTCAAAGAGGAGACGGTTCCCTTCACCGTGCGTGTCGATGAGATCGACGAGAAAGGACGCATCCGCAGCAAAGAGGTCGTTTTCGATACGGACGAAGGCGTACGCGCCGATACGTCGATGGAAGGACTCGCAAGACTCAAGCCCGCATTTCACGCAAACGGGACCGTGACGGCCGGTAACTCGTCCCAGATGACCGATGGCGCCGCCGCGGCGGTAGTGATGTCCGCCGATAGGGCGAGGGAACTCGGGCTGACGCCGATCGCCCGCTTTGTGTCCTTTGCAACTGCGGGATGTTTGCCGGAGGAGATGGGCATCGGCCCCGTCTATGCGATACCCAAGGCGCTGAAACTCGCCGGACTCACCCTCGACCAGATCGATTTGATCGAGCTTAATGAAGCGTTTGCGGCCCAAGGGTTGTCGGTGATGAAGGTGCTGGAGATGGACCCCTCAAAGGTCAACGTAAACGGCGGAGCCGTCGCTCTCGGC
>JAJNPX010000404.1 GCA_021155145.1 Acidisarcina sp.
GTGTCGTCGTACTGATAGCCGGCGCAATATTTGTACGCATCAGGATTATACTTACCGCCGATATTGTGCGGCTGCTCGTCAGTATCCGGCGAGAGCTGCACCGACCCGAAAGGCACCGTCGCCCCCGGAAATGTATGCCCCATTTTCTGAGTGCCGATCAGCGGGTTTACGTATCCGACAAAGTTTCGGCTCGGTTGCGCAAAAATGAAAAGGTTCAAGAAAACAGCAAGGACGAGTACGGCTAGGGTCTTCATAATAAGATTTGGGAAAGATTATCGCCCAGAATTGTCATATTCGGTAGCCGTTCGCCTTTATGCCCGTCGTGATAATCTTCAATAGCAATGGAGCTTGCGTTCAAGGACCATCCGATCTATGCCATCTCAGGGCCGACGTGTTCCGGCAAAACGGCGCTCGGCGTCAGGCTTGCGAAGCACGTCGGCGGCGAGGTGATCAATTTTGATTCCGTTCAGATCTACCGGGGAATACAGATCGCGACGGCGAAACCGTCTGATGACGAGATGCAGGGAATTCCGCATCATCTGATCGATTACGTCGACCCGAACGTAAACTACACGGCGGCCGATTGGGCGGCCGACGCGGCGCAAAAGATCGCTGAGATCGAATCGCGGGGAAACGTGCCGGTCCTCGTCGGCGGAACCGGATTTTATCTCCGCACGCTGCGTGATCCGCTTTTTGAAAGTCCAAAGACCGATCAGGCATTACGGGAACGGCTCCGTTCCATCCGCGATAGAAAAGGCCCCGAACATCTTCACAATTTGCTTCTACGCCTCGATCCGGAAGCAGCCGCCAAGCTGTTTCCGCGTGACGCGCCGCGGGTAATGCGTGCATTGGAGGTCATTTTTCAAACCGGAGAACTCTTTTCCCGCCAACAGCCGAATCGTGCCGACCCGCCCGAATTCTCAAAACGGATCCGGCTGTTCGTTCTCGAACCGCCGCGAGAGCTTCTTTACGAGAAGATCAACGCTCGAACCGAGCAGCATTTTGCCAATGGCCTTGTCGATGAGGTGAAACAATTGCTCGCCGAGGGCGTAAATGAAGCGTCCAATGCGCTTGGGGCGCACGGGTACAGGCGTGTATGCGAATTTCTACGCGGTGAAAGGACGCTTGAGTCGGCGGTGGAACGATCGAAACAAGACGTGCGGAACTACGCGAAACGCCAGTTGACCTGGTTTCGGCGTGAACCAGACGCGGTCTGGCTTAGCGGTTTTGGCGACGACCCGGCGGTTTTTGAGACGATCGAGGGCTTGCACGTATGAAATTCGGTCATTTCCAAAATTTACTTGTGAGACTGTGGAAATTTGCTATAATCGTCGAGTAATTGTAAATTCAACAAAATAAACGAGAAAATGTTATGGAAAAACCGGCGGCCCAGAACATTCAGGATGCATTTTTAAATTCTGCAAGGCGGGAAAAGATCACGGTGGTAATTCACTTGCTGCAGGGGTCAACCCTATCGGGGCGTATAAAGAGTTTTGACAAATTCTCGGTCCTGCTCGATGTCGGTGGGCAGGACGTCCTTATCTTCAAGCACTCCATCTCTACCATTTCTCAAGAGAGAAAGACTGACTAGACCAGATTGACCGGGAAATTCATTACCTTCGAAGGGATCGACGGCAGCGGTAAATCAACTCAACTACGAATGCTGGCAGGGGACCTGCGCGCCCGCGGGATCGATATCCTCTCGACGCAGGAGCCTGGCGGGACACCGCTCGGACGCCGGCTTCGCGAGGCATTTCTCGAAACTGAGGAGACGGTCGCACCGCTTGCCGAGTTGCTTTTGTTTGCGGCCGACCGGGCCCAGCATGTAGAACTGCTCATCAAGCCCGCCCTCGGCGAAGGCCGCGTCGTGATCTCCGACCGCTACGCCGACGCCACGTTCGCATATCAGGGAGCGGGGCGCGGCTTTGACGAAGAGACGGTCAACGCCGTGATCGGCCTCGCGACGGGAGGGCTGAAACCCGATCTCACGCTTTTTTTTGACATCACCGTCGAGATGGCATTGACGCGGATGCGTTCCTCGCGGGGCGACGAACGGGTGCAGAACCGCATGGACCTCGAGGCCGCCGAGTTCTACCATCGCGTTCGCAGTGCGTATCTGGGTATCGCCGAACGCGAGGCCGATCGATTCCGGGTGATCGACGGCACGGGGCCGATCGATGAGATCCATAAGACGGTCGTAGAGATGGTCGCTGGCTATATCGGAACATGATGTTCGACAAACTTATCGGAAACGAAGAAGCAAAGGCCCGCCTCGGCCGCATGGCAGCGAGCGGGCGGATACCAAATGCTCTTCTTTTTGCCGGCCCCGAGGGCGTCGGGAAAAAGGAGTTCGCGTTCGAGTTCGCAAGGCTTTTGATGTGCCGTGCGGGCGGCTGCGGGACCTGCAGCATCTGTTCCAGGATCGGGAAGGTCGAGATCCCGAAGCCCGAAAAGGGTGAAGATTTCGACAGGGTTTTCTTGAGCGATCATCCGGATGTCGGGCTGGTCGTGCCCTACAAGCGGAACCTCCGGGTGGGTTCGATCCGTGCGCTCGAGCGCGAGGCCAATTTCCGTCCGTTCGAATCCGAGAGGCGTCTTTTTGTCATCGACGATGCCGAGAAGATGAACGATTCGGCCTCTAATGCTCTTCTAAAGACGCTCGAGGAGCCGCCGGCTACGACCGATATCATAGTGATAAGCGCGCGGCCGGATTCGCTTCTTCAAACCATAAGGTCGCGGTGCCAGATGATCCGTTTTGTTCCGGTCGAGGCCCGCTCCATCGAGACGTTCCTGAGATCGTCCGGCACATATTCAGCCGAAGACGCTGCATTGGCGTCCCGTGCGGCCAGGGGAAGCGTAGCGAAGGCTCTGTCCCTGGACCTTGAATGGTTTCGGCAGATGCGCGGGCTCCTGATCGACGTAATTCGCTCCGCCATTCTCACCGGCAATATAGCGACGATGCTCCAGATCAGCGAGCAAGTGAACGACCCACGGAACAAGGATCTGTTCGAAGAGTCTGTCGATATTCTCCAATCTCTGATACGGGACACGCTCGCATTTCAAAAGGGTTCGAGCGATCTCGCGAACCCCGACCTTGCGGACCATTTCCGGGAATTCGCCGACGCCGTTGAGACCTCAACGATCGAACGATGGAATAACGAGATCGAAGATATGAGGCTGAACCTGTTCGTCAACATAAACCGAAAGGTTGCGATCGACGGCCTCTTCGCCCGGATGGCGGCCTGATAATCGGTGAATGAGGATCGAGAAAGTGAGGTTTGCTGGAACCTTTTCGTCTTTTCTGGTGTCTAAGCTAGAGGCGGAGGAGTCGCCAATATTCCATCCAAAGAGGAGAGTATTATGATCAGGTTGCTAATCGCAGCGGCTTTACTTTCGGTATTATCTGCAGCGTCTCTTGCCCAGGAAACCACGAAAGCAATAAACGGCGGAGTGTTGAACGGAAAAGCAAAGAGCATTCCCAAGCCGGAATATCCCGAGGATCTAATGGCGAGCGGCATCCAAGGTGTAGTACGGGTGGAGGTGATCGTCGATGAGGGAGGAACGGTAATTTCCGCCGAACCCATCGCGGAGGCCACGCCTCGCAGCACCGAGGCGGAGACTGCCTTTCAGCTTTTATTTCCGTATGCCCGCAGTGCGGCATTAGAGGCAAGATTTTCGCCCACGTTTCTGAATGACTCGCCCGTCAGGGTCAGGGGAGTTCTCGTCTATAATTTTCTGAAGGAGGATAGCGTCAAGTCGGCGGGTCCCGTGCCGGGCGGCGGCGTGCTGAACGGAAAGGCCATTGCGCTACCAAAACCGGCGTATCCCGCTGTCGCCCGTGCCGTTCGGGCCGGTGGGACGGTCGCCGAGCAGGTCTTGCTAGATGAAGAGGGAAGGGTCATTTCGGCGGTGGCGGTCTCCGGTCATCCGCTCCTGCGGGCCGCATCGGTCGAGGCCGCACGCACGGCGGTATTTTCACCGACCACACTTGCCGGAATACCGGTCAAGGTTTCGGGAGTTCTGGTTTATAATTTTATTCCGCCCGATAGTAAGGGCGAGCATCTGAATAACTGATGGAAGAGGCAGTCGCCGGTATTACTGATCCAAACTCGCAGGAGAGGCTTTTCGCCGCTGTCGGCGTCGTGGCCGTCGTGACCGGGGCGGCGGCGACCTGGTATTTCGACCCGACCACATCCGGGTTCTTTCCCGCCTGCCCTTTATATTCGACCACAGGATTTGCGTGTCCGGGCTGCGGCCTGACGCGTGGGTTTCATGCCCTCTTTCACGGTGACATTATTACCGCCCTTGATCACAACGCTTTGATCCCGGTGGTGATGATCTTCTTCGGTTATTGGTTCGTGTCGATGTTTCTGGTCGCGGTCCGCGGCCGCGGGCTGGGTTTTGGAAAGCTGAGCCTGACGATGGTGATGTCCACGCTCTTTTTGCTGCTCGTATTCGGCGTTCTCCGCAATCTGCCGTTCTATCCGTTCACGATCCTCTTCCCGTAGATGGATCGCACGCGATCTGATCGAATTCTTGATCTCGCGGCCAATATTATGTGATCTGAACGAGGTTTTTGTTATCGAGAAGCGATCTGGCGGCCGAACCTTCCTTTCGCAGGATCTCGACTTCCTTCACAAATTCCTCGACGATATCCTCGCCGGAGACGCGACGCATCGGCACGCCGTCCTTGAATATCATGCCCACATTTCGTCCGAAGGTGATGCCGAGCTGCGAATCATGTGCTTCGCCCGGGCCGTTGACCGCGCAGCCCATTATAGAAAGGTGCAGCGGTTCTTCGACGTGAGCGAGGCGGCGTTCGACCTCGGTCACGATCTCGACGAAATTATCTATATCGAGCCGCCCGCAGGTCGGGCATGCCACGACCGTGACGCCGCGCTTGCGAAGTTCGAGAGATTTTAGGATCTCCCACCCGACGCGTACTTCCTCGTGCGGTTCGGCGGCCAGGGAAACGCGAATGGTATCTCCGATGCCTTCGTGAAGCAGAATGCCCAGGCCGATCGCCGATTTGATCGTGCCGCCAAACGGAGTTCCGGCTTCGGTAACGCCGAGATGAAGCGGGTAATCGACTTTTTCAGCCATCAGCCGATAGGCCGCAACCATGCGATTCACGTCCGAAGCTTTCAAAGAGATGATCGTATTTCCAAACCCGAGGTCTTCGAGTATCCTGATGTGCCGCATACCCGATTCGACCATAGCTTCCGGAGTGGCCGAACCGTATTTCTTCAAAAGGTCTTTCTCGAGCGAACCGCCATTTACGCCGATGCGGATCGGTACTTTTTGTGCCTCGGCGGCGCGAACTACCTCGCGAACGCGGTCGATCGAGCCGATGTTGCCCGGGTTGATGCGCAGCTTGTCGATGCCTGCGTCGAGCGCTTTGAGTGCGAGCTTGTAATGAAAATGGATGTCGGCGACGATCGGCACATTTGTGCGTTTTCGGATCTCGTACATCGCGGCAGCGGCGTCGTCATCGGGAACGGCGATGCGGACGATCTCGCATCCGGCCTCGACCATCTCGTCGATCTGGCGGATCGTTGCGTCCACGTCGGTCGTATCCGTCTTGGTCATTGACTGAACGACGACCGGTGCTCCGCCGCCGATCTGGATGTCGCGAACTTTAACTGCCCGTGTGTTACGCATAAAATGCTAGTTGCGGAAGTTGCAGAAGTTACGAAAGCTATTTTTTCTGATGACCTCTTAGATATTTAGCCAGACCAAGCGTAAGGCGAGATATCTCCGCAAGCGAATTATATAGTTCATCAAAGTCTTCCCTTTTTAAATATCCAAGCCCCAACGCTATGTGAAGATGGCTCTGAGCCTCGTGCGAAGAACCCCTCGCAATATTTAAGAAGTTTGCAAATTCGGTATTGCTCTTACGGCCGTATCCCTCCGCAATATTCGCCATGATCGAGACTGATGCCCGACGAATCTGATCACGAAGCCCAAAATCCCTTGAAAACTCTCCCGCTTCGGTCAGTTTATAAATTTGAACAGTAACTGCGTAAGCCTTCTTCCAGCTTTCGATATCCTCAAATCCCTCGAATCGCGCCATTTCAATCGCCTTTGCGACGTCGCAACTACAGAAACTACCGCGACTGTTCGTAACTCCTGTAACTTTCGTAACTTCCGCAACTCTAAAAGAACCTAGACACGTCAAGGAACAACGTGAAGACCATCAGCAGCAGAATGATCCCAAGCCCTGCGAGCTGTATCTTTTCCTTGATCGCCAGCGAAAGCGTCGCGCCGAACCACGACATCACCTTCTCGATCCCGAGCACCATGATCTGGCCGCCGTCGAGCAGCGGGATCGGAAGCAGGTTGAACACACCCAGGTTGAGGCTGATCACCGCCAGGATCGAGAACAGTCCGACGAACCCATCCTCGCGCACCACATTTGAGATGATGCCGACGATACCGACCGGCCCGGCCAAACCCGCATCCTTGACCGCCCGCTGGCCGCTGAATAGCTGCCCGAATACGCGGCCGGTGAGGGCGATGATCTCGTAATTCGAGTTGACCGCAAATGCCGCGGCGTCTGTAATGCCGGCAGGTTCGCGTACCGAGCTGCCCTTGCCCTGCAGTTCGATCCCGATCCGTGCCTGTCCCGTCTCGGTCATCGCTGCCGTCGCCACTAGCTGTTGGCGAACGCCGCCGCGCTCGACCACGATGTTCAGCGGCGATTCCTTATTCTCCTGCACGAGCGACATGAAGTTCGTCACGTTCCTTACGTTCGAACCGTTGACCGCCACGATCTTGTCGCCGCTCTGCATGCCTGCGAGGGCCGCCGCGGAACCTTCCTCTACCTTGCGAACATATACGTCCTGCACGCCCGCATCGGGGCGCATATCCGTCTCTCCAAAGGCCTGCCCTTTTCGGTCGGCCTTGGTCGGCGTGATCGTCAGCGCGATCCGCTCTCCGCTGCGTTCTACCACGACCGGAACAGGCACATCGGGCGATATCGCCGCGCCCGTCTCGATCTTTCTCCAGGTCGGATTGTCTTCGCCGTCAAAGGCAACTATCCGGTCGCCCGCCTTGATACCTGCCTTTTCGGCCGCGCCATTCGGCACGACGTACGAGATCATCGGGTCGGGGATGGCCGGTGTTCCGTACATCAGCGCGCCGAAGAACGGGATCGACAGGGCCAGAACGATATTCATGAACGGCCCGCCGAGCATCACGAGGAATTTCTGCCATCGCGGCCGAAGCTCGTAGAGTTCCTCCGCCGGCACCGACTCGTTTGCCGAATCGCCGCCCTCGAGCGGCGCCGTTGCCTCGTCACCGTAGAGCTTTACATAGGCACCGAGCGGTATGGCAGAGATTCGGTAATCGGTATGCCCGACCTTGAACCCCCAGATCCGCGGCCCCAGACCGAAGAACGAATACGCTTCGACCCGCATCCCGAACAGCTTGGCCACAATAAAATGGCCGAATTCGTGGATGTTGATCGCGATGCCGAGAACGAATATGACGGCTAAAATTACTAATAAAATATCGGGCATATCAAAATAATACGTAACAAACCGCGGTTTGTTACCGGATTAGAACCTTTTACCGCAAGACTAGTTGTAATCAATTAGCGGCTGCGGAACCTTCGATCGTTATTATAGCGCGTGAACGCGCCCATTCGTCGGCGCTGAGAACGGCATCCAGCGTATCGGCCGGAGCCGTTCCGTGCGCTTTCATCACAGTTTCATTCACCGCGGCGATCTCGCTGATCCGGATCTTTCCGTCCAGAAAGGCCTTCACCGCGATCTCGTTCGCAGCATTCAATACGGCGGGCATAGTGCCGCCCGCTCTGAGGGCTTCGAAAGCGAGCCTCAGGCACGGAAATCGTTCCAGGTCCGGTTCTTCGAACGTCAGGCTTCCGATCTTTGCCAGGTCGAGCGGCTCTAAACAGCCGGACGCGCGTTCCGGATATGTGAGCGCATACTGTATCGGGTGCTTCATATCCGTCACGCCAAGCTGTGCGATCACCGAGCCGTCGATCATCTCGACCATCGAATGGACGACCGATTGCGGATGTACGATGACCGAGATCTGGTCCGCATCGAAACCGAACAGCCAATGCGCCTCGATCACCTCAAGCCCTTTGTTCATAAGGGTTGCGGAATCGATGGTGATCTTTTCACCCATGTTCCAATTCGGATGTGCCAGGGCTTCTTCGCGGGTCGCGGAGGCGATCTGGTCTTTTGTCTTCTGGCGAAACGGGCCGCCCGATGCGGTCAGCACGAGCCGTTTTACCTCGCCGAGCTTTTCACCCCTGAGGCACTGGTGGATGGCGTTATGCTCGCTATCGACCGGCAGGATCTCCGCTCCGGACCGCGCCGCCGCTGCCGTCATCAGTTCGCCCGCCATTACGAGGGTTTCCTTGTTGGCCAGAGCGATCCGCTTGCCGGCCTCGATCGCGCGAAGCGTTGGCATAAAGCCAACCGCACCAACAGTTGCAGAAACAACAGTGTCGGCTTCGGCGTGGGTCGCGACGGCGACCAACCCATTTTCGCCAAACTCGATCTTTGGTGCACCATCCGGGCCGCGGCCGTTCACGCGGAGCAGACGCGCGAGTTCCCCGGCGTGATCCTCTGTATCGACGGAGACCAATTCCGGCCCAAACTTTGCGACCTGCTCGGCAAACGTCTGCATATTTCGCCCCGCGGCCATCGCCACAACGCGAAAACCGCCCAGATGCTCAATTACTTTCAGGGTGTTGCAGCCGATCGAGCCGGTAGAACCGAGGATGGAGATGCCCTTCATACAAGAGAAATGAACCTTAGATTAGCATAAACGCCATACTTTGGGCACGACGCTTGCGTTTTCTGCTGTTGCTAGCAAAGAGTGGGGCCCAAAACGATGCGTTTGCCCGGTATTCCATTCGAAAGAGCGGGCCTTGCAGATTCGAAACCGTTTAACGGCAAACGAAATCGTTTGGGGAACCGCCGCAAAAGCGATTTTTCGAGGAGGTCGTTATGAAAAAACTATTGATCATTTCGCTTATGTTGGTCACGGTCGGGATCGCCGCGCCGATGACCGAGGCAAAACCGTCGGCCGGCACGACATCGGTCGCCGTCCCGGAACCGCAGGTTTGGGGACGCCGCCGCGGCCGCAACTGGAACCGCGGGAGGGTACGGTCTGTGATCAGGACGCGGATCGTCTGGAGGTACGGACGCCGCTACCGCGAAACTTATCGCATAACCTATCTTCCGAACGGACGGACGCGCGTTCACGTTATCAGGCGTGTTCCACTGAATAGTTATCGCCGATACTAGGCGATCTCGCGGGGCGATCCGCTCTCGGTTTCCGTCCTGTCTTGCTCTGAGAAGTCGAGGGCCGATCCCATTCGGTCCGACTTCTCGACGCCGGCGGCCTGCCGGTCCGCCAGAAATTGATTGAATTGGGCCGACCTGTTCCGCGGCACGCTGAGCGTTTTCCAATCGGAGGATCTGAGGTGTTTGGCAAGAAAGACGATCTGGCCGACGTGATAGGCGTAATGAGTAAGCTGCCGGTTTATCGCCTCAACTACCGAGTGTGGTTCGCCGCGTATCGTTATCGTCTTGGAGAGATCTTCTTCGGTCAGCGGTCCGATCGCGTCGAACAGGGTCTGCCAGCCTGTTTCCCAAAACTCCGTCAGCGACTCTCGCGTATCCGCGATCAATTCAAACTCCGTATCGCGGTTGCGATCCGGTTTTTCGCCGTCCGTCGTCAGAAAGTCCCGCCAGCGTGAGTGCAGATTGCCCGCGATGTGCTTTACGATAACCGCTATCGAATTCGATTCGGCGTCGATCACGGCAAAGAACTCCTCATCGCTCACCTGTTCGATCGCCCGCTCGGCAAGTTTCTTGTAATTGCGGAATGACAAAATCGCGTCGTCTTTGTAATTCTCTAAAAACACACTATTGCCTCGTTCTCTCTATATCCCCTTGGTCAAGATGCTTTCGGGCGATCTCAAGAGCTCCGAAAATATCGGGAGCAAAATTCTTTCTATCTACCAGATCAATAAAACCGCTGTTGCGCATCACGCGGTAGACCGAACGGGATACCGCAGAGAACACTATTATACAGCCGCTCGCGTGCGAATCCCTTACAAGCTCTTCCAAAATATGGATGCCGCTCGCATCTATCGTAGGAACCTGGCGCATTCGCAGGATTATCACCTTCGGTTTATTGGCCACCACGCGGATCGATTCCTTGAACTGGCTGACAGCACCAAAGAAAAGTGAGCCGTAAACCTCAAAGACCTCGATGCCTTTGGGTATGTCGATCTTTGACATGTCGCGGGACTTGAACTCCTCGTCCTCGTCGAGCGTGTTGGTTATCACGTCGACACGCGATTCGGCAGACATCTTTTGCAGAAAGAGAAACGCCGCAAGCAGAATTCCGACCTGGATGGCCACCGTAAGCTCGATAAAAACGGTCAGCAGGAATGTCGCGAGAAGTACGGCGATGTCGCCTTTCGGGCTTTTAAGCAGATGCTTGAACTCACGCCATTCGCTCATGTTATAGGCAACGACGATGAGCACGGCCGCAAGCGTGGCCATCGGGATCATCGCGGCCCATTTCCCGATCAGAACCAAAACGAGCAGGAGAAAGACGGAATGGATAACGGCGGCGAATGGCGTTTTGCCGCCGCTCTTTATATTCGTCGCCGTGCGGGCGATCGCTCCCGTCGCCGGGATACCGCCGAAGACCGCCGATGCGATGTTTCCCGCCCCCTGGCCCACGAGTTCCATATTCGAGCGGTGCCGTGTTCCCGTCATTCCATCTGCCACCACTGACGACAGCAGCGATTCGAGGGCGGCGAGGATGGCGATGGTGATAGCGGGAGCGAACATCTGTTGAAAGATCGGCCAGGTAACCGTAGGCAGATGCGGCATCGGGAGGCCCGTCGGCATTCCGCCGAACCTTGACTCGATCGTATCTACCGGTAACTGGAAATACTGTACGGCGACCGTCACCGCGAGGATCGCGATCAACTGGCCCGGAACGCGGTGCGTAACTTTAGGCCAGAGCACGATGATAAGCAGCGATGCGAGGCCCACGCCGACCGTGTTCAGATCGATATGCGAAATGTTTCGCGCATATTCGATCCATTTTTCGACGAAGTCGGCCGGCACCTTCTCGATCCGTAAGCCTAGAATATCGCTTACCTGCGAAGAGAAAATTATCAGTGCGATGCCCGAAGTAAAGCCGACGATCACGGGATAGGGAACGAACTTCAACAAAGCCCCCATCCGCGCCAGGCCCATTATCACTAGCATCACGCCCGCAAGGAGGGTCGCCACAACGAGGCCGTCATAACCGTATTTTTGGACGATGCCATAGACGATCACGACAAAGGCGCCCGTCGGGCCGCTGATCTGTACGCGGGAACCGCCAAGGATGGCGATTACAAATCCCGCAACGATCGCCGTGTAAAGACCCTGCTCCGGCTTTACGCCCGATGCAATGGCGAGCGCGATCGAAAGCGGCAGGGCGACCACGCCGACCGTGAGCCCGCCCATCAGATCGCCCTGGAACTGCTTGAACGTGTAACCCTCTTTCAGGACGGAGAGAAGTTTTGGCTCAAGCTTTCTGTGCATAGAATCAAAGTCTGCTCATAGACTAAGTGACCCCTTGATAAATCCATAGGCTCCGCCTGTCCCTTGCGGCAAAGCCCTCCTCCTTTTACCCGAGCCTCCCTACCACAATAGTTGAAACGTGATGACGATCAAGAGTCTCCTGTTCGCCGGTCTTCATATTCTTGACCGTCACGTTCCCCTCGGAGATCTCGTTCTCGCCGAGCACTGCGACGTAGGGCACGTTGATCGCGTCCGCATATTTGATCTGTTTACCGAGTTTGTCGGGTTCGGGATAGACGGTCACGCGAAGCCCGGCTTGGCGGAGGTCGGAGGCAAGCTTCAGGGACTCGGAGGTCGTCTCCTCGCTCCAGATCGTTACCATCACATCGGCCGGTGTCGATTCGGCGATCTCCGGCGGGAACATCCCTCGTTCGTCCATTACGACCAGGATACGCTCAAGCCCTAGCGAAAGGCCGCACGCCGGTATCTGCTCTTTGCCGAACATCCCGATCAGAGCGTCATAGCGGCCGCCGCCGGCTATTGAACCGGCAAGGTCGGCCACGTTGATCTCGATTATCGCACCCGTGTAATACGAGAGGCCGCGGGCAAGCGAAGGGTCTAGCTGTACGGGGCAGCCGGCGGCGTACTTCAGAATTCGCCCCACATCCGTCAGCACCTCGTTACTGACTATATTGATCAGATTGCCGACGATCGTACGGTTGATGTCCTTGCCGTCTTCGACGATCTTTCGCGTTTCTTCGAATATCCCGAGAAGCATCTCCGCCGACTTATCCGCAATGCCACGGTCCGACAATTCTTTTGCTACGCCCTCGGCGCCGATCTTGTCCAGTTTGTCGATCGCGACAAGCGCATCGCCCTGCAGTTCCGGCGGTACGCCTGCCGTGTCGAGGATGTCAGAAAGTATCTCCCTGTGATTGAGGCGGATGATGAAATCGTCGAACCCGAGCCGCCGCAAGATAGCCGTGACCGCCGAGATCTGCTCGACCTCGACGGCCATCGAACCGGAGCCGATCGCATCGACGTCACACTGGTAGAACTCGCGAAATCTCCCCCGGGCCGGGCGGTCGGCCCGCCATACCGGCTGGATCTGATAGCGTTTGAAAAACTTTGGCAGCTCGTTCTTGTTGTTCGCGACCACGCGTGCGAGCGGTACGGTCAGGTCGTAGCGGAGTGCAAGGTCGCTCAGGGCACGCTCGTTCACACTCGCGTTTCCGCCCGAACTTAGAGCTTCCTCGAGTTTCTCGCCGCGTTTAAGGATCTTGAAGATCAGCTGATTGCCTTCCTCGCCGTATTTTCCCATGAGCGTTTCGAGATTCTCGACCGCCGGCGTTTCGAGCGGCTCGAACCCATAGCTTTCGTAAACTTCCTTGATGATCCCGATCACGTAATTACGCTTGCGTACGTCAGCGGGTAGAAAATCGCGCATGCCGCGGGCTGGATTCGTCTTCGACATAAGAGGCTATGTTACAGCAGAGAGGTATTAGCCACGAATTGCACGAATCATACTAATGGGATTGGGCGCCGTAAACACACCCTGCGTCCGCAAACGAGCCGATCGCCGATCGGGCCGTAATTCGTGATATGCGTGTGGCTAAGTTAAATACTTCGACTTCAACTCGACGTAGTTTCGCCACGACTGGTCGAGTGATGCGAGTTCGTCGTCGGTCAATTCGCGTTTCACGCGGCCCGGCGAGCCGAGGACCAGCGACCGCGGCGGTATCTGCGTGCCCGGCGTGAGCAGCGAACCGGCGCCGACCAGCGATCGGGCACCGAC
>JAJNPX010000416.1 GCA_021155145.1 Acidisarcina sp.
TTTTCACTCAAGCCGGGTACGAGCGGGATGATGTGAGCATCGAGAGCCGCGACAGTGGTCTGGTCGCTTTCGGATGCCATCACCTCGTGAAAGCGCGGATATTCGCTGTACGGGACTCCGCCGCCGTTCCTGAAACATTCGACAAGCTTGTCCTCGACCTGGCCCATGATCGGGAGAAATTGCATCGAGGACGCGAGGTTATACTCGCGTCCGTCGGTCAGGAACGCCGCATGTTCATCGGGCAGCTGATAGGTGAGCGTTTCGGGATAGTAGTTCACGACGCGCCCGGTCACCATGGTGCCGAGCCACTCGCGAACATAGCGTTCGTTCAGGCCGGCGGCATCCGCTATCTGCTGCGAAGTAGAGGCCGGAAGCTCCGCCATTGCCGCGAAAATACCGCAGCGATGGCCAAGGCTGAGGGCGAGGGCGATAGCACTCTTGTTGAGGATATCGACCAGCCCCTCGGAGAACTGTTCTGCCTTCTGCTGATCATAATTGCTGTCTTTCATCATCTCTCCTTAATATTACAGCCGCCGTCAACGCGGCGGACCAGTGTTCGTTGTTATGAAATGGGCCGAGCCGATCCCAAGACCTTAGCAAAAGTCCTGACATTTGACTACGGTCTTCGTGAACGCGGCGAATAATGCTAATTTTCTCTGACGATGAGGACTTTCATCCTGACCGCCTTCGCACTTACCGCGTTTGCCTTCAACTCGATCCTCTGCCGTATGGCATTGGGTCCGGGCGAGATAGACGCCGCAGGTTTTACGGTGATCCGATTGGTGTCCGGAACGGTCACGCTCGCGGCGCTTATTCTCGCTTCTGGTAAGACGCGAAACCCGGCAAAAAGCGGAAGCTGGCGGTCTGGTTTTTTTCTGTTTGCCTATGCGGCGTGTTTTTCATTCGCATATCTCGGTCTGTCGACCGCGACCGGAGCGCTCGTTTTATTCGGCTGTGTGCAATTGACGATGGTCGGCATTTCGCTGGCGAAAGGCACCCGGCCGCGGCCGATCGAATGGACAGGTTTGGTGGTGGCCTTGGGCGGGCTGGTGTATCTGGTTCTTCCGGGCCTTTCCGCTCCGCCGCTGAAGAATGCTCTGTTGATGGCGGGGGCGGGTATCGCCTGGGGCTTCTATACGCTTCGCGGAAAGGGAAGCGCCGACCCGCTGGCCGAGACGGCGGGCAATTTTGTCCGCTCGGTCCCGATGGCCGCGGTCTTGGGGCTTCTATTCCTTGCAAATTTCCATATTTCGGCCCGCGGTGTACTGTTCGCCGTGCTGTCTGGGGCGGTCGCCTCGGGCATCGGCTACGCGGTCTGGTATGCGGCCTTGAAGTATCACACGCCGACGCGTGCGGCCGTGCTGCAGCTTTCGGTCCCGGTCATTGCGGCGATCGGCGGGGTCGTATTTCTTGCGGAATCGGCGTCGATGCGTTTGTTCATTGCCGGTGCATTGATCTTGGGCGGTATCGGTCTGACGCTTATTAAGAGATAGCTCACCGAAAATTGTGCGAGACGACCTCGGTCGAGATGTCATGCACGGGTTTGAAGTAGATCGCTTTCAGCATTCCGCGTTCTTCGAAGATACCGCGGATGATGAGAAAGCTGTTTTGGGTGATCACCTCGCGAAAGCGTTCGAAGACGTCGGGCATCACGACAAAGTTCGAATGTCCGGTCTCGTCCTCGAGCGTGATAAAGACGACGTTCTTCGCGGTCATCGGGCGTTGACGGACGATCACGGCTCCGGCGACCGATACGATATCTCCGGGCGTGAGATCGCGGCATTGAACGGCCGAAAGAATCCCTTTTTTTGCAAGGTCTTCGCGAAGAAACGACATCGGGTGGCGGCCGATCGAAATACCTGTCTTGCGCAGGTCTGCATCGACGAGCTGCAGGCCTTCCATACGCGTAAGAAATGATGAATTATGAATAATGAATGATGAATCGCCTGATTCCACATTCTGCATTCCGCATTCCGCATTCTCAAACAGTTCTCCTTTCGGCTGTATCGCCAGTTCCGATCGCCACAGAGCCTCGCGGCGGTGGACGGTGTTATCGAAATTCAGGGCACCGGCGATGCTAAGCGCGCGTATCTCGCGTTTGTTTATCGCGGGAACACGGTCGATCAGGTCGGCAACGCTCGTGTACCAGCCATTCTCCCGCTCCGCGACGATCTGTTCGGCGACCTCTTTTCTCAAACCGCGGACATATTTCAGCCCGAGGCGGACCTGTTTTTCACCATCGATCTCCTCCACCGTGAAGATATATTGCGAACGGTTTATATCAAGCGGCAGAAAATGCAGCCCGTGCCGCTGTGCGTCTTTTACAAGCGTTGCGGCCGAATAGAAACCGAGCGGATAGTTGTTGAACATCGCCGCCATAAAGCACGCGCGGAAGTGCACGATGAAATAGGCGGACGCATAGGCGAGGAGTGCAAAGCTGAACGCGTGCGATTCGGGAAAGCCGTAGTTCGCGAACGCCTTTACGCATCGCACGATGTTGTCCTGAGTTTCCACGCCGATGCCGTTCTTGGTCATGCCGGCACGAAGATTCACCTCGATCCTTTCCATGCGGCGGTCGGGCCGCTTGAAGCCCATCGCACGGCGAAGTTCTTCTGCCTCAGAGCCGCTGAAATCCGCAATGTCCATCGCGATCTTCAGAAGCTGTTCCTGAAACAGCGGTACGCCGAGCGTGCGTTCGAGTATGGGCTTGAGGCTCTCGTGCGGATAGGTCACGGGCTCCAGCCCCTGACGGCGTTTAATGTACGCGTTGAGCATGTTGCCGACCACCGGCCCGGGGCGAATGATCGCCACCTGTACGACGATGTCGTAAAACGTGCGCGGTCTCGATTTCGGCAAAAACGCGATCTGCGCGCGGCTTTCGACCTGAAACATACCGATCGTGTCGCCTTTTTGCAGCGCGTCGTAAACTTCGGGGTCGTCTTTCGGTACCTTGTAAAGGCTGAGGTCCTCGCCGTGATGCTCCTTGATGAGCTGGATCGAATCACGCAGGACGGCCATCATCCCAAGCCCGAGCAGATCGACCTTTACGATCTTTAACGCCTCGCAATCATCCTTGTCCCATTGGATGATCGTGCGGTTATCCATCGAGGCCGGTTCGAGCGGCGTGATCGAATCGAGACGTCCAAGCGAAATGACCATGCCGCCCGAATGCTGGCCGAGGTGACGCGGGTAATCGAGAATACGCGTGTACATCGCGGCGAATGCCTGCAGCCTGCGGTCCTCGCTTGGGTCAAAGCCCGCTTCTTTGAGACGGCGGTCGAGTTCTTCGCCCTTGAACGTTTCGTAATGCGAATTGAGCTTCGACAGCCGGTCGAGAACGTCCGTGCCGAAGCCGAATGTCTTTCCAACCTCACGCACGGCAGACTTGCCGCGATAGCAGATGACGTTCGCGGTCATTCCGGCATTACGGCGGCCGAATTCGCTGTAAACATGCTGGATCACTTTCTCGCGGTCGTCGCCGGACGGAAGGTCGATGTCGATATCGGGATAACGCTCGTACTTTTCCGAAAGGAATCGTTCGAACAAGAGTTTGTGCTCGATCGGATCGACGGCGGTTATCCCGAGCGCGTAACAGACCACGGAATTTGCCGCCGAACCGCGGCCCTGCGAGAGAATTCCTTCGGTTTTGCAGAAGTCGGAAATGTCGCTCACCAAGAGGAAATAACCGGCCAGCTTTTTCATCTTGATCACCGCGAGTTCCTTATCAAGCCGCGATCGGATGTGATGCCGGGTCGATCTGGAGCTCTCCCGGTATCGCTCGATCGCCCGATGCTCGACCTTGGCACGCAGGACCGAATCCATCGTTTCGCCCGGCGGCACGGGGTAATCTGGAAAGGTGTAAGAAAGCTCGTCCATCGAAAAATTTACACGCGATGCGATCTCTTCGGTGATCTCGACAGCTTCGGGAAGGTCGTCGAATAGCCGCAGCATCTGCCGCTCGTTCTTTATGTAACGCTCGCTGTTTTCCGAGAGCAGGCGGCCCGCGTCGTAGATCGTGCAGTGGTTCTTTATGCAGGTGAAAACGTCGTAAAGTTTCCGGTCTTCCTCATCGGCGTAATACGCTCCGTTGGCGGCAAAATAGGGAAGCCCCAGTTTGTGGGCATAGCCGAGCAGACGTTGATTTATGTCTTCCTGATCGCGAAGATGATGCCGCTGGAGTTCGACATAAAGCCGCCGCTCGAAGACGTATTTTAGCCATGCGAGATCGGTAAGGCCGCGGCCGTTCTTTATGCTGTTGTGCAGAAAACCGTCGCTGCCTCCGGTAAAGCACATCAGGCCTTCGGAATGATCTTCGATGTCTTTCCGCGTGGCGGCGTGCTCGCCCTTTTTGTCGCGAAGTTTGATCGTGGTGATCATGCGGCTGAGGTTTTGATAGCCTCGCATGTCCATCGCGACGAGCGGCAAAAGGCTGCCGTCGTCCATCGTGATCTCGGCACCGATGATCGGCTTTATGCCTTGCTCT
>JAJNPX010000422.1 GCA_021155145.1 Acidisarcina sp.
CTTACCGGAAAACGGGACGAAGGCATGACTCCGCTCCGTCGTTGGTTGTTTCGCCCTTTTTGAGACGCGGGCTCGTGCATTTGGTTTGTAGTACCACGCCGGTATCTCACGCCCGTCAAAGCTCTTGAATCTGATCAACTCGGGCGTGACAAAAGTCTTCGGATCGATGCCGGCTCGGTCGCTTTGCGTGACTTGCGATAGTTTTCTCGATTTGATGTCGTAGATCCAGACATCGCCGTTGTTTGTCGGTGAGCTGAACGAAAACGCAAGCTTTGAGCCATCTCTTGAGAATGTTGTACCGCCGACAATGCCCTTTCCCGGTAACTGAACCGCTACGGTGTCCTCCGCCGAAATCGTTGAAATAAGGGGTTTGCCGCCCGTTTCGATGCCTCGCAAGTACACCCCCGAATAGCCATCGATATTTACGGTATAAGCCATCATTCCCCCATCGTGGGTAAGCGTCACACCGCCGACATCCCAGTTCGGCCCGTAAACTGTCTCGGTCACCCGATTCGATTCCGACCAATCGTCACCGGACGCGTTCTTCTGCCGGAGCTGAACAAGTGCCTCGAATTCCCGCTTGTCGTTCGATGTCATCAGCAGTCTATCGGCGAGAAACTCGACATTGCCGAACTCGCTCGCCTCGGTATGCGGCGTCAGGTGGATCTCTTTTTTTGTCCGCACATCGACGAGAAACAGGTCGTTATCGAGGCTTTTCTCGGTGCCGGCACGGGATAGGACGAACTGCGTCCCGAGGTCGTTGACCGCCGCAATGTTCACATTGCCATCGTATTGATAGAGCATCTCTTCCTTGCCGGTCGCAATGTCCATCGAATAGATGTCAAAGTAGGTTCGGTTACGTTTGTTCGAGGCGTAGTAGATCTTCTTGCCGTCCTTAGAGACCTTGGCGAAGTTGTGCCGTACCTTAGGGTCGCTCGTGAGTTCCTTCACTCCGTTGCCGTCGGGTCTCATCCAAAAGAACTGTGTATTCTCGTCGCCTCCGCGGGCCTTGCCGAAGACGATCCCGCTCCCGTCAGGCAGCCAGCGAGCAAATCCGATGTTGTCTTCGTAATTAGTGAGCTGCTTCGGCCTGCCGCCGACAACGTCGGTCAGCCAGATCTGCGACGTGCCGGTCGCATTCGTCAGGTAGATCAACTGTCTGCCGTCGGGCGAGAATGACGGCGAACCCGCGGATTTGATATTCAGATACTGCTGGATCGTGTATGGCTGAGAGAAGACAGCAATACTGATCAAGAGCGATACGACGAGAACGGCGAGCGATCTTTTCATTCGGTACTCCAGAAATACGTTGGCAACGTGTTTTGGTAATTATCGGTCAGGTTCTCGCTATGCACAAGCCCCGTGCGTGGGGCGCGATACGGCCAACCTGATTCTAACCGCACTGTCTAAAGCGCCGGATCTCGCAAAACACACTAACTGAATGTCGCCTACCACTACTCGGCCTGCTATTTCATTGCCGATTCGAAGAACGAATTCACGTCGTTGATGATTCCCGGCGTTAGCGTGTGGCCGATGCCGGGATACATCTTGAACTCGGCATTGAGCTTTGCATCGGAATAGAGCTTCTTGCTCACCTCCCATCGGTCGACCGGCGACTTGCCGAACAGCTCGAAGATAAGGTCCTTATCTTCCGGTTCATATCCGTCGCCGAATACGACCGAATCGTTGTCGTCCCTATCACCGAGAAACACGAGAAACCTCACATCCTTCAGTTTCTTTGCCTCTACTTTCCTCCCGGCGACCGCCTCGAGGTCGGCAATGCCTATCGGGTATCGAAGATCTTTCCCGTTAAACTTTGCCGCCGGCGCGATCGGCCAGCCGCCGGGAGAGCCTACGGCAGCGGCAAGAACGCGGTCGGGATGCAGAAATGCGAAGCGATTCGCGAACATCCCGGCGGCAGAAAAACCATAGATCAGGACGCGTTTATCCGTATCGATCTTCTCCTTCGCGAGCCTTTGGCGAGCGTCGTCGATCATGGCCCCCAACTGGAGGTCGAATCGGGCGTATTCCGCCTTTTCCGTCGTCAGCGAATCGCGATCTAGTGCGTGAGTATAGATCTTCCAATCGGCCATCGGCCGCGGAAAAACAGGCATTATTGCCGGTACGTTTAGCTTTCCGAACGCCAGCGGCACTTGAGCGATCCTCCGCTTAACGTTCGCCTCGTGCACCGTCAGGTCGTCGTTGCCCTTGCCGGTATTGTTCGGCAAAACCAATAGGTGCCGACCGACCGGGACGTCCGACGTCGTCGGGACGTACAGATAATATGGATACGAGAAGCCGCGCGAACGGTCGGCGTCGATCTTGCGCACGTCGGACGAAGGCGATTGAGAGAAGACAGATGTTACCAACGCGAGAAGAGAGGCGGTAAGAAGTGGCATTCGCATAACAACCCACTTACGGTTTGTGCGTGCGACAGGTTCCTCGAAATTTACGTCCGATTCTCCAGACTGGCCAAGAGTGGTTTGCTGACCGGCGTTCGGAAGCGATACTCGATGCGTCCTTTCCAATCGGGGTGGAAGAGATCGGCATCAAAGCACACCGCAAGGGTCTCGGGCTCCTCGATGCTGAGATCGATCTCCTTCAAACGTGGATCATCGAGCGAAACGTCGATGATGGGCTGCCGGAGCCGATATGCGGCGAGGCGTTCCTGCGTCAGAACGATCGCCGCCGCAAACCATTGGCGCTTCCAGTTGCTAATGCGTCCGCCGCCGCGAAAGTTCTTGTACGTGACCGTTCCGCGGATGCCTTCATCTGAGATCAGCACGCCTTCGCGTTCGAATTCTGCCTTGAGCTCAGCAGGCATCTTGCCAATGCCGAACAGACGATAGAGTAGTGTTTTAGCCATTTGGAAAGCTCCAGGCTAATTTAAGGCACACTTCTACACAAACGCCAACTGACCTTCACGCGAACACCCTTCATCAAAAAGATACTATTTAAGCGAGTACTGAGGGACGGCAATACGTTCCCGGGCGACCGGCAGGAATTTGACGGTCTTCTCACCCTCCTGATCCTTGACCTTTAACTCGATCTCAGTTGCGGTGTCGCCGAACCGCAGCGAAAAACCCGCGGTTCGCTGCTGGCCGTTGCGGAGACCCGCCGCATAGGCGGAACTGTTCGGGTCGACGTCGGTGACGACGCGGTCTTTGGCGAATTTGTCGAAGTCAAAGCCGAGCTCGAATACGGGCGTCTGCACCGTCCTTTGAGCGACATCGGCTCCGAGCGCGTCCGGAAGCGGCACGATCAATTCGCCGTCCACGAGGTGCCGCCTGATCATCGGTCCGGCATCGCGGCCCAGGTACTTTGTGAACAGTGCTTCGAGTGAGCCGAACGACAGAGGCTGCGGCGTTTTCTTTGAGGCTGAGAACAACTCGTGAACTGCATCGTCGAGAGATGCCTTTCCGCCCGTTGCCCGTTTGATCTCAGCATCCAGATTAGTCGCAAACAGGAAGCCGCGAAGATATGGGAGCCGTTGTACGTTCCTATCGGACCAGAAATCCTTTACGATGCGCTCGTTCGAGGCGTTTCTCACGGGCAGCATATAGTATTCGAGGATGAGTTCGTTGTATCGTGCGACCAATTCCGCTCGCGTGATCAGGCCTCCGGCCGCGAGCAGCTTGTAGGTATAAAATTCCGTGAAGCCTTCGCTGAACCAGTACAATTCCTGCTCCGGTTCGGGCATTCGGCCCAGTTTGCCGGGGATCCAATTATGTGCGTATTCATGTGCGAGCAAGCCGCGAAGCCGGTCAATGGTCGCATTCGGCGTGGCAAATAATGCGAACGAATCGGTAAGGCCGGTCCCGCCAAACGACAAAGCATTTGGGCCTTCGTCGATCGGTACCAGCGTCACCAAATAGCGATCCTGCGAATGATCCTTCCAGAATTCGCGTTCAGTCTCGATGACCTTTCGGACCATTTCCGCGAGTTCGGCATCGGTAAATGCCCACTTTCCGCGGATCGCCACGTCGACCGGTTTTCCGGCAGCCCGTGTGGACGCGATGCGAAAATCTCCCGCGACCATGATCGAAGCGCGAAGTTCGCCGAGTGCCGCGGTGAAACGCTTAGTGCGTTCTCCCGTTGCAAAGCTATGTGCTGTCGTCCAGCCGCCCGGAAGATCTTTCCACTCGAGGGACACATCGAGTTCGGTCTCGTCCTTCCAATCGGGGAGCACGAAGACAGTATTGCCGATCCAATGGACATAGCTCCTATCGACAACCGGACGATACCGTACCTCGTTCCTGAATTTCCCCGGAAAATCTTTTACGACCTCGTAGCGTACAGTCAGCTTCTCGCCGGCTCTATGGGTGATCAATTTCACATAGGACAGGTCGGTATCGGATATCTTTGCTGATGGGGGTTGGACGCTGATCGATCGGATGGATCTAAAAAGTTCGCTTTGGCCGCCCCATTCATTCGGCAATATCAGGCGTGTCGAGCCGTCGGCGTCTCCGGCAAATGTGACGCTCACCGAAAAGGTCGCATCGTTCAGCGGTGTAACGGTGACCTTCAGGCGATCTGGTGTCGCA
>JAJNPX010000423.1 GCA_021155145.1 Acidisarcina sp.
GAAATCCACGCCGCTAAAAGCGATACAGGGAAACATCTGGGAGGAAGGCTACGCCTCCGGCGATCTGAGGTCGGTGGTGTTCGCCGATGTCCCGGCGGCATTCCGACGGTGGAACGCCGCGGGAAAGGTGATCGCGATCTAGTCCTCCGGCAGTGTCCTCGCACAGCGGCTGCTATTTCGCCACACGGACCACGGCGACCTCTCGCAATATATAGCCAACTATTTCGACACAAATACCGGGCCGAAACGGGCTTCGGACAGTTACGGCGCGATCGCGAGCGAACTGGGACTTTCGCCGGGAAATGCCCTTTTCTTGTCGGACGTCGCCGAGGAACTCGACGCTGCGTCCAACGCGGGAATGGACACAGTCCATGTCGTACGGGATGGCCACGCCGCCGGGCAAACGCAGCACAGGGTCGTCGGCGACCTCAACGCCGTCGATTGAACCTCACCGACGTTTCAGGTTCCCTGCACGGTGCGTACGACCATGGCCTTGAGTTCGTTCGGGCAGCCCGGGATCAGATCGATCCGCGGCCAGATATTGATGTGCCGCCCCTGCATCGATTCGTTCAGGTGAACTATGGTCCATGTCCCTGCGCCGTATGCGTAGCCGCCCGTCGCCGGACTCACGCGCCCATCGACGATTGTGCCGGCGCCTCCTCCTTTCTTTCGGACCTCGTTCTGCGCGGCCATGATCGCGGTTATGGTCGCCTGGTCGATATGGCCCGTGGCGCGTACGGCGGCGGCCGCGGCGTTAAATTCCGCACTCGACGACGGTTCGGGCTGTGAAGCGATCACGGTGAACGCAAATTGCACCAGGAGCACGTCTTCCCTCAAATTTATCGCGGGATTATTGCCTACGACCTTGTCGACGTTAAAGAACACCGGCAGCGTCGGCAGCGACTTTTGTGGTGCCAGCAAATGGGCCATATTTCTCCTCCGATCGATCTGAATTTAGTGACACATCTTAGCGCAATTTAGGGCAAAATCTCTCCCCGTCCGCTGGCCTTCAGCCCATTTCGAAATAAAGGTGCAGGTGGCGGCTGCATCCAGGGTTAAATCCCGCGCCGCATTCCGGGCAAACGTAGCCGCAATCGAGATATTCGTTGACCGACAGTTTACGGCCGCACTTTCCACACAGCACGGCTTCGACATCAAATTCGTCTCGCGGCCAGACCTGAACGTCGTGCGATGCGGCCTCGGCGTGGCACTCGCTGCACGGATACCAATCGCCGCAGCACCTGAACCGGATCGCGATCACATCGAGCGGCGAATGCCAGTGTGCACACCGTGTCTCGCCGTCGATACCGACGCCTGTTACCTTTTCCCCGTGTATCATTCTCATCATCTTTCGCTTGGATAGAGCATACGATAATATGGAATAAAGATATCGATCTGGGGGAATCTAAAAGGATATGGACGAGAAGGATCTTGAGACCGCGACACTTGGTGCCGGCTGCTTTTGGTGTGTAGAGGCGGTCTTTGACGACCTCGTCGGGGTCGAGGATGTCGTTTCGGGCTACTCCGGAGGGCATAAGGACAACCCCACGTATCAGGAAGTTTGCTCCGAGACGACCGGCCACGCCGAGGTGGCCCAGATAAAATTCGACCCGTCCGTTTTGTCCTATGCCGATCTTCTTCGGGTATTCTTCACGGTCCACGACCCGACGACCCTGAATCGCCAGGGCAACGATATCGGAACCTCATACCGCTCGGCGATCTTTTATCATTCGCCGGAACAAAAAGCGACTGCCGAAGAGATCATCAAAGAGATCACCGCCGAGGGCATCTACGACAACCCGATCGTTACGGAGGTCACCCCATTCGAAAAATTCTGGCCCGCGGAAGACTATCACCAGGAATATTTTGCGAATAACCCAAACCAGCCTTACTGCGCCGCGGTCGTCGCCCCAAAGGTCGCAAAATTCAGACAGAAGTTTGCCGATCGCCTCAAGAAAAGATAATCATTGACACGTTTTACAATGTTTGTTAATGTTTAGCTGGCCCAGGCTGCGCGCCTGGTCCCACCTCCCAGATCCCACTTCCAGCTCAATAGTCCAAAATCCAGCTTTGATTGCCCAGGTGTGTTCGGCATTCAGTCGGCCGAATATTCCGGTTCCCATTTCAATAGTATGACCAAATATGCACGTGCGGGCGTTATCGTGTCCGTTGCCTTTATTGCGTTTATCGTTTCGGTTTCGGCCGACCTCGACCTGAGCTCGGTGGGTGCCCAGCGTCTTATCCTCGACAAGCGTCAGAGCGGGTTCGTCCTGATGTCGGGGACCATCTCGGGCCGCGTATTTCGCGATTACAACGGCAACGGCAATTACGACACGTCCGGTGGTACAACCGCGGCGCCTACCGCGGTCGATGCCGGTGTCCAGAGCGTTACCGTGTCGGCGTACGATCAGGCAGGAGCCTTCGTCGGCTCGGCCGCCACGGCTGCCGACGGCACTTACAGCCTTGCCGCATCCGGAACAGGCCCGTATCGCGTCGAATTCACAAGCTTGCCCTCCGGTTTTTTTCCGTCGGCCCGCAGCACCGATTCGGTCTCGGGCGGTACAGCCGCTAACGCCGGCTCAACGGTCCAGTTCGTCCCCGACGGAACAACCGGCAACGTGAATCTGGCGATAAACCGTTCGCAGGATTATTGCGAAGACAATCCGGCGCTTTGCTCACAGCTTTACGGGGTCGGTTCGGCTCCGCAGCCCGAGGCGGTATTCACCGTTCCATACACCGCGGGAAGCACACGTACGACCGGCGGTACACCCGTGACCGATTTTCAGTCGCCCGCCACCTCCAGCCTTGCGATGACCGACCAGGTCGGCACGACCTTCGGCATCGCGTATCACCGAAATACGCGCCGCATCTTCGTTTCGGCGTTTATGAAGAAGCACGCGGCATTCGGGCCGGGCGGGCCGGGCGCGATCTATCAGGTCGATCGCGGCTCCGGCAGCGTTTCCGAATACGTGAACATAAACACGATATTCGGCGCCGGTACGGCGGGACTCGATCCGCACAATCAGAGCGATTTCAACACCGATAACGGCAACGCAACATGGGACGCCGTCGGCAAGATCGCCTTCGGCGGGATGGCCATCTCGGATGACCAGGCGAATCTCTACGTGATGAACCTGGCCGATCGGCGGCTTTACCGCATCCCGACATCGGGGCCGCTCAATAGTACGACCATCCAGAGCGTAGCTTTCCCCACGACGATGCCCAGCTGCACGACCGCATCGGAGGTGCGGCCGTTCGCGGTGAACTGGTATGAGGGAACGATCTATGTAGGTGCGGTCTGCTCCCGCGAAACGTCCGGCACCGTGACATCCGCAAACCTCCGGGCTTACGTTTACACGCTCGATCCCGGCACATTCACATTCAACACAACGCCGGTAATGAACTTCCAGCTTAACTATTCCCGTGCCGAGACCGACCCCGGCCTTCCCGCTGCATGGCTCAACTGGCGCACAACGTACCAGACGATCAGTGCGAGCCATTTCATCTATCCGCAGCCGATGCTGACGGACATCGAATTCGACGGCGGGAATATGATCTTGTCGATCCGCGACCGCAACGGCGACCAATCAGGCTACAACAGCGCCAGCAACCCGACGAACCCGTCCCAGCTTTTCAAGGGCATCACGGCCGGCGACATACTCCGCGCGTGCGGCAGCCCGTCACTCGGGTGGACGCTCGAGAGCAACGGAAGATGCGCCTCGATCGGAGGTGCGCCGCAGAACTCGGGCGAGGGGCCGGGTAACGGCGAATACTACTATCAGGACAACTACCATCCGAATGGGACGCCGCACGACGAGGTCGGCGTTGGCGCGGCTATGCAGATACCGGGGCACACCGAGATGGTCGCGACGGTCTTCGATCCGACCTACATTCCGAACAACAACGTTTTCGACGCGGGCGGTTTCCGTTGGTTCAACAATTCTACGGGGGCGCAAAATCGCGGATATCTCGCATACTGGCTAGCAGATTTTGGCAAGGCGAACGGAATGGGGAACATACAGGCGCTGTGCGAGGCCGCTCCGATCGAGATCGGCAACCGCATCTGGAATGACGCCAACGGCAACGGCGTACAGGATCCCGGCGAATCGCCGATCGCCAACGTGACGGTACATCTCTATCGGGGCTCGACGCTTATCGGCACGGCTATCACCGATGCCAACGGCGAATACTATTTTGTTTCGAGTTCGTCGGCGGATCCGAACACGTCGGACAACATTGGACAGGTCAATGGCGGCATCCTGCCCGCGACCGCCTATCAGGTAAGGCTTGACGACCCGTCTAACTACGCACAGTTCGGCTCCCTTTTTGGCCTCGCGCTGACGACAAAGGATCAGACATCTCAGGCCGGCGATAAGGACTCTTCCGATTCGGACGCCGCATTCGTCACGAATCCTCCGGGGTCGCCCACGGGCAGTTTTGCCGTGATCTCGCTGACGACCGGCCCGGCGGGCTCCAACAATCACACATTCGACATCGGCCTATTGGCAGTTCCATCGGCGGCCCCGGTCAGCGTCGAAGGAAGGGTCAGGACCGCTTCGGGTGCGGGAATTCGCGGTGCGACGGTGAGCCTGACGGCAGCGGACGGAAGCGTGACAAGGCTGACTACCGGAACCTT
>JAJNPX010000432.1 GCA_021155145.1 Acidisarcina sp.
AGCCGGAGCGAGGTCGCCGGAATTGCTGGCAAACGCGGCACGGTCGATGCTCCAGATCGGCGAAGACGGCAGGCTTGAGAATGCCTCGGCCGCCATCGAGCAACTCAAGCGAGACTTCCGGGAGCAGTTCGAGATCAAAAGGCAGGTCCCATCGATCGACGGCGGAGCAGGCCAAAAAGCAGCCCCGACGCTAACCAAAGAAGCACTCGCAAGAATGAGCCCCTCAGAGATACAGCAACTCGACTGGGCGGAGGTGCGAGCGGTTCTGAGCGAGAAATCCGTATAAGCGAATATGAATTCCGACCGGCGATGTCGGAGAAACAAGATCTGAAAAGGAATTAAAGGAGACGAATTATGGCATTGACATTCATACCTACGGTCTGGGCGGCGAGGCTGCTGTCCGCGCTCGAAAAGGCCCTCGTATATGGGCAGGCAAATGTATGTAACCGCGATTACGAGGGTGAGGTCCGCTCGGCGGGAAACACGGTCAAGATCGCCTCGGTCGGCGAAGTAACGGTCGGCGATTATGTAAAGGATACCGATATCGGCGATCCGGAAACTCTGACCGATGAGGCACAGACGCTGAACATCGATCAGCAGAAGTATTTTCACTTTTACGTGGACAGCGTCGACCGGGCGCAGCAGAACGTGAATGTGCTCGACGAAGCAATGCGGCGTTCGGCCTGGGAACTGCGGGACGTGGCGGACGGGTATCTCGCGTCTCTGATGGATGCGGCCGTTCCCGCAGGCAACAAGATCGGCACCGTCGCGACCCCCGAGGTCCCGACCAAGGACGACGCCTACGAGTATCTCGTCGATCTGAGCGTTCTGCTCGATGAGGCCGACGTCCCGATCGACGGACGATTCTGTGTGGTGCCCGCGTGGTTTCACGGACTGCTTCTCAAGGACGATCGCTTTATCAATGCAGGCACGATGCGGTCCGACCGTGTGCTCGCAAATGGAGCGGTCGGCGAGGCGGCCGGATTCTCGATCCTGAAGTCGAACAACGTCCCGAATACGGCGGGCGAGAAATTCAAGATCATTGCGGGCCACTATATCGCGACCAGCTATGTCGAGCAGGTACTGGACGTCCAGACCTACCGGCCCGAACAGCGCTTTGGCGATGCGGTAAAGGGTCTGCACGTCTATGGTGCGAAGGTCGTAAGGCCCTCGGCCCTCGCCTGCCTGATCGCCAACAAGAGCTAGCGTTATCTCAAACCTTTCGGGAGGCGGCGCGGCAGTGAGCCGGACCGCTTCCCGGATCTTCAAATATCATGGAATCACCAAAAGAAAAGCTAAAGAAATTGACGGCGTGGACGACCGCGCCCGAACTCACGGACGGCGAGATCGACGAACTACTCGCACAGGGTAGCATCGCGGACGCCGAAGGGAACGCACCCTCGAGCGAGGGGTGGACGCCGACCTACGACCTTAATTCCGCGGCCGCGGCGGGCTGGTATATAAAAGCGGGAAGAGCGGCGAACACGACGGAAACCGAACCCGACTCGGTAAGCGTCACGTCCAGGATATTCGAGAATTGCCTGAGAATGGCGAAGGCCTTCGAGGCTCGGCGCGCCGGGAGCCCGACTGTGCTGCGTTGATGTGCCGCTATTCGGTGCAGTCTTCCCAGGGCTTTTCCGGGCAGTTGAATAACTCTGGAGCCGTCTCGCGCGTCATCTGCTCGATCGTGGCGTACGTCTCGGTCGTGCCGTGCGTCCGCAGCGTCCAACCCAGCGATCTGCGGTTTCGCCAGACGTAAGAGTATGCCTGGTTCTCATTCTCTCCCATAAGGTGGCGGGCCTCATGGAGCAGGATCATGGCCCGCTCAGTGTCGTCGGCCGCCTTCGTGTAGAACTCGGGATAAAGCGTAATGATCTGGAAAGGAAAGTTGGTCGAGGCGTATGCGTTCTCTTTCTCGGTAAACTGATTGAGCCAATGGTCGGTGCCGCGAAACGTGACGGTTCCCTTTAAGAGAAAGACCTCATCGGCGAATCCGCGATCGGCGAGTATGTTTATCGCCCTGTCGATCGACTTCTGTTCGTGGGCCGCGGGCGGCAGCGAGGTCGATACGAGCGAAAGGTAAAATGCAAGCACGGCCAGCACGGCCGAGGCAGTGTGCGTTGCCACTTGTTGGATGATCGCGAGAAACACGTTAGGTGAATAGAGCCAATGAACTGCCCTCTAATGCCTAACATTGTATAACAATGCTAAACCATAAGCAAGGCTCTTCTCATGATCGCTCAAGGCTCGAGGGCCTGATCCGCTGCTCTGTGAGCGCCCATCACGTACGTCTCATATTGTCAACGCGTCAATCGGAAGCGGGACCAAAAAGACGTGTCAGCCTGGGTTGAAAATGTGGGGAAGTGACCACGCAGTGTCAGGGTTCGTCACGGAAAAATTCAATACCGCGAACAAGTCAAAACGCCCTGATTTCCGGTATTTCATCCAAAAATCCGAAAAACGTAATAAGGCCCGGCCGCGACGGCGTCCGAGCCTTTCGAGAATCTCCAATAGCATCAACGGTTCTTATATCCACGCCCTGCTGGCATAACGCTTGCTTATTTACGAAGTGCTAACTTTCGTTGAAAAACTCGGATTCAAAAGTCCGAATTTTCAGCAAACGATGCGCCAGCATTTTTTGGCGTGGATAGGAACGGATAAGTTCCAGGTATATGACGGGCGATAGCACGAATTGGTTTCAGAAAGTCTTTCGCGCACCTGCTAAGTCGTCCGCCAAAAGTGCCCGCGATCATTTCCTCGTTCTTGTTCGCTGATAGCCGCCACGCATCAACCTAATCATTCGCTCGGAGTGGATCATTCAAAATGTGAAGCATTTTGATGGTCGTTTCGTGTAAGACATCCGGCCGTCCTAAACGGGCCGGAAATACAAACCTGAGGAGTTTTTATGCAAAGATTGTTATTCATTCTGGCGATAGTTTCAGTTTTCGCTTTTACGATCGCTGGACAGACCACAACCGGGCGTTTGGTCGGAACCGTTTCCGGCCCGGATGGGCTCCTGCCCGGCGCCACTATTCTTGTTACAGATAATCAGACAAACCGCGAATTTACCGCCATTGCTGACGGCGATGGCGGGTTTCGATTCGATCAACTTAGTTTCGGTACTTATACGGTACGAATCACGCAGCAAGGATTTAAGACGTTTGTTGCCAACGATCTAAAGATCGACGCGAACCGGGAATACACACTCAAGCCTGTGCTTGAAATCGGAACGGTGGACGCGGTCGTCACCGTGCAGGCCGGTGCAGATATAGTGAATGCAAGCAACGCCGAACTAAGCACTACGGTAAGTCCGCGTCAGGTTCTTGAACTCCCGATCAACGGTCGAAATCCACTGGCACTACTGACTCTGCAAGCCGGCGCCAACCCCACGAGCAGTTCAATTAACGGGCAACGGTCGTCCTCGCAGAACTACACACGTGACGGTGTAAATGTTCAGGACAACTACATCCGGACGGGGGCCTTCGTACAAGATCGTCCGACGGTTGATGACACGGGCGAGTTTGCGGTGATAACCCAAAATGCCGGTGCCAACTTCGGCGGCGGCGGCTCAGCGCAGGTGCTGTTGGTCACACCACGCGGCGGAAGCGAGTTTCATGGTGCTGGTTTCGTCTACAACCGCAATTCCGCATTCGCCGCGAATGATTTCGGGAATAATGCGACGGGCCGATACGTAGCAACCGATTCGGCCGTTTTATTGGGTTTGGCCAATGTTGGAGACGAAAGAACTCCTCGCCCATTCCTCAACCGGAATCAATTCGGCGGTAAGCTTTCAGGCCCGCTGCCCATTCCAGGATTTGGAGAGGGCACCCCGCTGTTTCATAAGGATAAAGGATTCTTCTTCGTCGCTTACGAAAGATTTGTTTTGAGACAGACGTCACCGCAAACGCGGAGAGTCCTTCTGGCTCCCTTCCGTAACGGAGATTTCTCATACCTAGACAATTCCGGCGTTCTGCGAACGGTCAATGTTTTGACAGGAGCCGGCTTTACGGCACCGATCCCCGCCTCACAGGGCGGAGCGTTGACCGTAGACCCGGTCATTCAGGCCCGCTTTCTAAGTCGATCCCCGGACGTCGGAAACGGTGCTACCCAGAACATTCTCAATACAGGGCAGCCCATCACCCAAACGTTGGTCTTCAATCAAAATGACAACGATCTGCGCAATAGCTTTACGACCAGATTTGACGTCGACGTCAACGATCGAAACAACGTCTATTTTGTTTACAAATACAACGACAACAACGATGACCGCCAAACAGACGCGGGCGGCTTCGACAAAGTTCCCTACGGAACCCAGGGCGGTCCGACCGACCTGTATCTACTGAGCTACAACGCTACGCTCGGCACAAATTTTACCAATGAGGCTCGAGTCGCATATGGTTCGAGCAAACCGTTCTTCAACCAGGCCGACACCTTTCCTACGGATTACCTGATCCGCGGCCTGCCCCTAGGACTGAGCGATCCGAATCCGAGCTTCCAAAAGCAAGGGCGGAATACTGCTCAGACGACCTTTCAGGATAACGCATCGTACACGACGGGAAATCACTCGATCAGGTTCGGTTATGATTTCAACGCCCAACGTATCGATTCCCAGACGAACTTCAATGCGGTGCCGATCTATAACATATCGACCACGGCAAATCCTTTGACCCCGAGGCTTTCGGCTAGTCTGTTTCCGGGCGGGATTAACGCGACGGATCGCGGACGTGCGGACGCCTTGCGGTATCTTCTCGGCGGGATCGTCGGCTCGGGCACGGTGAATGCCAACTTCGTGAACCCGTCGCTTGGTGCGGTGGTCGGTGCGCCACTGCTCCAAAAGTTCGAGTATGAGACGCACGGCCTCTATGTTCAGGATCAGTGGCGTGCTACGTCAGAATTGACCTTGAACCTGGGGCTCCGCTGGGACTATTACTCCCCGTTGAGGAACCCTGATCAGGTTTATCTGGAACCGGATCTGAAGGGGGCGAAGACGCTCTCTGAAATTCAAAGCGTGCTGACAGATCCAAACGGGAACTACGTTCTTGTTGGAAATAATGCCGGAAAACCGGGACAGTTCTTCAAACCGGATCTCAATAATTTCGGTCCGGTCGTTAGTTTCGCCTATTCGCCGCGACGCTCAGGAATGCTCGGGTCGTTGTTCGGCCGTGAGGGCGAGACGGTGATTCGCGGTGGTTTTAGAATCGGCTACATCAACGATGAGTACATTCGATCATCGGACAACGCCGCGGGCGGCAACGATGGCTTGAACTTTACTTTGAGGGCAAACAATGCAGCGAACGTCAACGCACGGTTCAATAACCTCCCCCCGTTTCCGAATCCGCCTTCGCTCACCCCGCCGATCAGCTTTGCGACCGGCAATGCGAATGCAGGCAACTTCTTCAATACCATTTTTGCGGTCGATCCGAATCTGCAAATGCAGCGAAACATGGAATACAACTTTGGTATTCAGCGGGAGATCGGATTCAATTCTGTCTTAGAAGTACGCTATGTAGGTGGCCAAAGCAACAGTCTGGTCAGGGGATATGACTTTAACCAGATCAACATTAACGCCAGTGGGTTCCTTCAGGACTTCATCAATGCGAGACAGAATTGCAGGCTACAAGGGGCGACACTGCCGAATCCTAATCCGATAGATCCGCTGCTCGGATGCTCGGATGCGAACTACAATCCGAACATTCCGGGAAGTGTCCCGTTGCCGGTTTTCGGAATGCTTCCGTTTGGGGCATTTCTTAATAACGCGGCGATCGTACCGAGCATTATTGCGGGGAATGTCGGTGATCTGATCACGACATACATCACGAATGGTCTGGATATTGACGGGGTCGGCGGCGGCATAAATTTCCGACCGAACCCGAATGCAGGTCCGGTCGATGTGCTGATCAACGGAGGAAAGTACCGGTACAATTCTCTGCAGGCAGAGATCAGACGCCGGTTTACCGGTGGTCTATCATTCCAGGCGAATTACACATTCCAGAAGATCCTGGCTGATGTAGCTAGCGACGCCCAGGCTCGATTCGATCCGTACCTCGATCTGAACCGGCCCGAGATCGAACTTGCCCGGACTGACTACGATCGAACCCACACTGTCAACATTAATGCGATCTATGAACTGCCCTTTGGCAAAGGAAAGCCTTTCCTAAACGGCGGCGGTTGGTCGAATGCATTGTTCGGCGGATTCCAGGTGTCCTCCATCGTAAACATTAGCTCGGGTGCCCCGATATCCATCAAGGATATAAATGGAACATTCAACCGTGCGGCTCGTTCCAATAGGCAAACCGCGTTCACGAACTTGACGAGTGATCAGATCAAGGACCTGATCGGGATCTTCAAGGTCGGGGACAAGATCTACTTCATTGATCCGTCCGTGATCGGGCCTGATGGTTCGGCAACGAACGGAAACGTGACCGGGTCGCCGGCACCGGGATTTGCAGGGCAGGTATTCTTCCGAAATCAGCCGGGCCAAACGAGTCCGTTGGGACGAGGCTTCATCAACGGCCCTATGTATTTCAATTGGGATGCGGGGCTGATCAAGAACATCGCTGTGAATGAAACGATGAGAATTCAATTGCGCGCCGAGGCGTTCAACGTACTCAATCGCACGAACTTCTTTATTGCAGACAACAGCGCGGTTTTCGATATTGACTCAACAACCTTTGGCCAGATCCAGCCGACGGCTAA
>JAJNPX010000512.1 GCA_021155145.1 Acidisarcina sp.
TGATCACGAAATTAGCATGGGTTCGATCGGGTGATACTCGCTTTGAAGCCATTACGACTAACTCCGTTCGGCCAAAATGACCGAATTGTGACGGTCGATAAGATCGGTCGCTCCGCTCGCACTTCCCTGGCGAGAAGCGAAAACCCGGACCGCCGCCTCGACCAAAGTAGCAAGATTACGCCCCGGCGTAACTGGCAGAGCGTACTTGGGTATCGCCAACTTCAAAAGGTTGTAGTTGGTTGATTCGAGCCCGAGACGGTCGGACCCTGATTCGACCGGAACGTTTGAAAACTCGATACAAAACTTGATCTCCGCCGAGTCTGCAAGAGCGGAAACACCGAACAATTCCCGGGCATTGATAATTCCCAGACCGCGGATCTCCAGAAAATCGCGGATCGACTCCGGAGGAGAGCCGTGGAGACGGTCAGCCACCTGCTTTATGCTTACCGAATCATCGGAGATCAGACGATGGCCGCGCGTGATCAAGTCGAGGGCGCATTCCGACTTTCCAACTCCGGAATCGCCCACGATGAGCACTCCTATTCCATACACTTCCATCAAGACTCCGTGGATCGTCACGCAGGGAGCCAGCGCGTCGGACAATACGTCCCAAATAGCCGTAATAGTTTCGGAACTGGGTACAGGCGTGGCAAGAAGCGGTATCTCACGGCGGTAGGAATAGCCACGGAGGTCGTCGTTTACCGAAACGCCTGCAGAAACCAGGATACAGCTTATCTCGGAGCGATCTAATCGCCCGTAGGCCTCATCGATCTCGGCGCGGTCAAGCCGCCCTATGTACGACCGCTCGCTGTTTCCGTAGATCTGGATCCGGCCCGAATGGATAGACTCCGCAAATCCCGAGAGCGCCAGCCCCAGTTTTTGCACCCTTGGTGAATCCAATTCGTGCTTTGCAAGCACTTCGGCCTGCGAATACGACGTAAGGGCAAGGCGACTCGAAGCCCGCTCGTAGAATTCGGCAACTGAGACTCGGCGTCTCTCTGGAACCGGGTTTTGCTCCATTCTGTCAGGGCTGGATCAATCCGTAATTACCGTCCTTTCGTTTGTAGATAACGGAGACTCGCTGGTTTTCGTCGTTCCTGAATACAAGGAAACTATCCTGTCCGTCATCGAGGAACATCGCAGCCTCCTCGGCGGACATCGGTTTTACCGCGTAACGCCGGGCGTTTATAATGCGGCGTTTTGGAGTTTCGGGGCGAACCTCGTCGGCGGTCGTCACGGCACCAACTTTCTTTTTCTTGTGCGATTTATCGATGATCT
This sequence comes from Acidisarcina sp., assembly GCA_021155145.1. Lineage (GTDB taxonomy): Bacteria > Acidobacteriota > Blastocatellia > Pyrinomonadales > Pyrinomonadaceae > OLB17. Next base: position 1,279 of record JAJNPX010000512.1, read on the forward strand.
TGTCTTTGATCTTCAGGGCCTGCTTTTCGAGTTTTGAGATAGTCTGGGCAAGCGACTGATACATATCGGAATTGATCGTGGTAGCGGTAAGTACCTCCTTTCGCCATGTCAGTATGATCTCCGACCTATGCCGTCCGCGTTCTACCTCGATTATCACGTGAGCTTTCGAGGGACGTCCGTTGAACAAATGCTTGATCCGTTCGAAGTGTTCTTCGACATGCGAACGGAGAGCAGGGGTAACGTCGATGTGTCGGCCAGTATATTCAAATTTCATTAGATTCCCTTCCAGTTTACACCATTGATAAAGCCGTCCGGCTAGATCACCGTCTTTCGTTCACGCGATCCTGGAATATTCATTTGATCCCGATACTTCGCAACCGTACGACGCGAAAGTTTCACACCCTCTTTACTGAGGACCTTCGCTATCTGATCGTCGGTCATCGGTTTTTTTGTATCTTCCTCTTCGATCATTTTTTTGATCCTGAGTTTAAGAATGCGGGTTGAAACCTCTTCACCCTCTTCATTCATCATGCCTTCGCTAAAGAATCTGCGAAGTTCGATAACACCCTGCGGTGTATGGGCATACTTTCGGTTGACCACTCTCGAGATCGTGGAGAGATGCATCCCGATGTCTTCGGCAACGTCCTTGAGCATCATCGGCTTTATATACTCAACGCCCTTGTCCAGGAACTCGGTTTGTCGACGTACGATACATTCGACCACCCGATAGATCGTCTGTCGCCGGTGCTCTATGTTGCGCAAAAGGTCGACGGCCGACCTGACCTTTTCCTTTATAAAATCCTTTGTTTCTCGAGTCGTGTCGGTCTGTTCCAGGATCTGCTGGTAGGTGGGGCTTATCCTGAGACGGGGACTGCCGTCGTCCGTAAAATATATGACGTATTCGTCCTCAAGCTTCTCGATATAGACTTCCGGGGCGACAAAGACCGCATCGTCCGAAGCGTATCGCCGCCCCGGATACGGGTCCAGAACGCGTATCTTATTGATCTCCTCGTCAAGCTCATGGACGTCGATCCCCGTCGCCTTGGAGAGGTGCTGCAGCCGGTGAGGTTGGAGGTCTTCCAAGTGGTCGCGGACAAGGCGAGCCGCAAGACTTTCGCCATCGCCATTCGCTTCAAGCTGGACGAGCAAACACTCTCTGACATCCTTTGCCCCGCATCCCACAGGCTCGAGGCCCATCACGATCTGCCTTGCATGTTCGGCCTTGGCGACCGAGCA
>JAJNPX010000515.1 GCA_021155145.1 Acidisarcina sp.
TGCCGGTTGATGTTTACGTTCCGGGCTGCCCTCCGCGTCCGGAAATGCTGGTCCACGCGATCACTATGCTGCAGGAAAAGATAATGAACGAATCGGTAAAAGACCGCCCGGATTCGTTCGAGCCGGAATCACGGGCGTCCCTGGTCCCAGGCACGCTTCCGATCACGGAAGGCACGGCGCTCGAGCGCGAGACCGAGATAGAGGTCGCGCAGAATCAGACCTCGCGGCCGTACACGGTCCCATCGCGGCACGAGAGAAGGCGCTCGTCCTAAGGACAATTTGCACAAGCCCACGCGCGGACAGCCAGGGCGATACGTGCAACGTGAGTGTTTCGCCCTTGCTGACGCGCGGTACTTTTACATAAGAAAATATGACTGAAAAGCTTCACGGCTTTGTCGAGAAACTAAAGGAACGGGATGCTTCGTGGGTCGAGAATGTCGTCGATGCGCTCGGCGAGGTTACCGTTTATGTACCGCGCGAAGGCATCCTCGAAGCGTGTTATTTTTTGCGTGACGAGCACGAGTTCGACCTGCTTGCGGATCTCTGCGGCTGTGACCGCGGGCCGGAGGAAGATCCACGATTCGAGGTCAACTATCACCTGTTCTCGACCGTCCATTATCAACGGCTGCGGCTAAAGGTCCTGCTTTCTGAGGACGATGCAAAGGTCGATTCGGTGACCGACGTCTGGCGGACGGCAGATTGGCACGAGCGCGAGACCTTCGACTTGGTCGGGATCACGTTCGAAGGCCATCCCGATCTGCGCCGGATCCTGCTGCCGAGCGATTTTGACGGGCACGCATTGAGAAAGGACTATCCGCTGCGCGGCTACGAGCCGTACAGCATGAACTAAGCTCTATGAAGTTGGCTCTTATTCTTATTCTTGCGTTTTGTGCATTGGGGGTCTCCGCCCAATCGAATGAATGCGCTCTGGGAAAAACGCGGCTAGATTGTTTGGCTGGTTGGACAAACGTAAGGTCCGGCAATGACGGGAAATCTCTTGTAGCCGACCATGCGAAAGCCAAGGTAACTCTTTTTGCAACCGTACTGTCACCTCAGGACGTGACAAAAGAGTCGTATGATTTGAGCCTTTCACAAGTCGTCAAACTCGCCCTTTCGCTTGATGGTTCGGGTTTTAGGTTTAAGAATTCTCCTGACTTTTGGGGTGATTCAAAATACAGCAAATACGAAGAAACGAAGGCGGGTAGAGCATTATTTGAATCTACAACCAACAGATTCTTTCACATCCACTATGTTGTTTTCTCGTTCGAGGAGAAAAAGTACTTGGTGGGCTTCGCTCGGTTGATGTTCGAGGGAGAAGGAGCCGACACCCGATTCAATCGCTGGATGGGTGGCGGTGGATCGGGGGATCGAGAGTTGCAGGAACTGATCTTCGCAGTTACTAAAGAAGAAACTTCGTCAGAAACGCCAGGAGGTCCTCCTCCTGCGGCTGGCCCAAGGATCATCCCTGGAGGTCCGCCACCGGCAAAGCGACCGCCGTCGAACTAGTTTATGGCAACTGCAGTAGAAAATCTTCGCCCGCCTGACGTGATGGATACGGCACTTGAGTCGCAGATGACCCTGTCGATGGGCCCGCAGCATCCGTCCACGCATGGTGTGCTCCGACTCGACCTGCGTCTTGACGGCGAGATGGTGATCAGGGCGATCCCGGACATCGGCTATCTCCATACTGGAATGGAGAAGCTCTTCGAATATAAGAAGTATCAGCAGGGGATAGTCATAACCGACCGGATGGATTATCTGAATCCACTCGGAAACAATCTCGCCTATGTAATGGCGGCCGAGAAACTGCTCGGCGTCGAGATCCCCGAACGGGCGCAGGTCATTCGCGTGCTTATGTGCGAACTGCAGCGGATCGCATCGCACATGGTCTGGTTCGGGACCTCGTGTCTAGATATGGGTGCGATGACTCCGTTCTGGTTCACGTTCAAAGAACGCGAAAAGATCCTGAATTTGATCGAGGCAGCATCGGGCGGGCGAATGACGCCGAGCTATTTTCGTATCGGCGGGCTGATGATGGACCTGCCGGCGGGTTTTGAGAACCGCGTCAAACAGTTTCTGGATGGGTTTCCTGACGCTCTAAATACCTTTGATACACTAATTACCGGCAACACGATCTGGCACAGCCGAACGCAGGGCATCGGCATTATCTCAAAGGAGGACGCGATCGATTGGGGCCTCACCGGGCCGTCTCTTCGCGGCAGCGGCGTCGGGCTCGACATCCGTCGGGCGAACCCATATACGGGTTACGAGACCTACGATTTCGAAGTGCCGGTGGAGAACGACGGCGACGTCTGGTCGCGCTTTCTTGTGCGGATGAGGGAACTTCGGGAATCGCATAAGATCGTCCGGCAAGCCCTGGAGCGTCTGAAGCCCGGCCCGATCAAGGCCGATGCACCAAAGGTAGTGCTGCCCGACCGCGACGATATGCGCAAGCATATGGATTCGCTCATTCACCATTTCCTTATCGTCGCCGAAGGGTTTAATGTACCTCCGGGCGAGGTCTATCTGCCGATCGAAGCGTCAAAGGGCGAACTCGGTGTCTATATGAAGTCGAATGGCGGCCCGAAGCCGGAACGCGTCCACTTCCGTGGGCCTTCTTTCGTGAACCTTTCTGCACTTCCTGTGATGGCGGAAGGCGAAATGATCGCGGATGTCGTTGCGATCATCGGTTCGTTGGATATTGTATTAGGGGAAATAGATAGGTAGCCAATTGTGAATTGTGAGTGGTGAATGGTGAATGAGCGAGAGTGTTCTGAGCACGAAATCATACGCGTTTGCTCTGCGGATCATCAGGCTGTATCAGTTCATGGCCGATGAGCGGAGAGAATATGTTCTTTCCAAACAGGTTCTCCGATCTGGAACTGATCGGCGCAAATATCGAAGAGTCTGTGCACGCACAGTCGAAGGTCGATTTTGTCCACAAGCTTTCGATCGGACAGAAGGAAGCGAACGAGACAAACTATTGGCTAAGGCTGTTGAAAGATGCTGGGTATATTGAGGAGAAACTTGCGGAATCGTTTCTCTCTGACTGCGAGGAGATCCAGCGGCTGCTCGCTGCCTCGATCAAAACCGCAAAAAGGAATCTGAAAGGAGCAGCAGGAAATTGAGCGGAAGGATGGTTGATATTGGTTCTGATTCATCATTCACCACTCACCGTTCACCATTAACATAGGATGGCAACTGCAACACCTACAAGTTTCACAGATCAAGTGGTCGTCTCGGACGAGGTCGCGGAGTTTTCGCCCGAGGTGGTCGAGGAAATGCGACTCCATTTGACGAAGTATCCGGCGGACCGGACGCGTTCGGCGTTGATCCCGCTGCTGTTCGTCATTCAGCGTGAACGCGGATGGATCGATAATCCGGGCGTGAACTTTCTTGCGAAGTTTTTGAACCTCGAAGTGACAGACGTGTGGGAGACGGCGACGTTCTACACGATGCTCAACATGCGGCCCATTGGGCGGCATCACATCCAGATCTGCAAGACACTGTCGTGCAAGATAATGGGCGAGCCGGAAATAACCGATCACATCTGCTCGAAGCTCGGCATCCATCCGGGTGAAACGACCGAAGACGGCAAGTTCACCGTTACGATGGTCGAATGCCTCGGAAGCTGCGGAACGGCGCCGATGATGCAGATAGGGTTTGATTACTACGAGAATCTGACGAAAGAATCGGTCGACAAGATCCTGGCGGAGTGTAAGTAGATATGCTTTATAAGGTTGTACTTGAACGCACCGACGAAGGTTACAGCGTTTCATGTCCCGTATTGCCTGGGTGTTGGTCACAGGGCGATTCGGAGTCAGAGGCACTCGGAAATATTAAATCGGCTATCGAAGAATACCTCGAAGTCCTCGACGAACAATTAGAAGGTGCCGATGTCCGCGAGGTCGAGGTTGCTGCTTAATGCCGAAAATTCCCGGTATTAACCACTTGATCGCAGTTAAAGCATTAGAAAAGGCAGGTTTTCGAATTGCTCGACAAGGGAAACATATAGTGATGACGAACGGAACTCGGATCGTCACGATCCCAAGGCACAATCCGATAAATTCGCTGACAATGGGTGGAATTGCGAAAGATGCCGGCTTGACAGCGGAAGAGTTTAGAAAACTCGTTTAGCCACCATAACAAGAAATACTGACGTACTGAATGAATAGCGTCCAGAAAAAGTTGTCGACAATCTTGTTAGCATTTGCCGGTTTTTCAGGCATTCTCTACGCCCAGAAATATCAGAGGTCTTTCTATGGCGAGGAAAGTTTCCGGAACCCGATCCAGATTCCGGTTGAAGTATCAGAAAAGCTGAAGAGAGATTGGCAAGGTAGAGGTTGCTCGGATTCTAACGAACAGTTTTCGACTAGTTGGTTCGAGGCAACAAGGATCAACTTGAATGATGACAAATTTCCTGATCTGCTGATCAAGGCGAAAGATCCTAATCACTCCTTTAACGGCAATGCGATTTCTTTTTGGGTCTTTGCAAATAGGGGCGGGAAATTTAATCAAGTCTTTTACGCATATACGTTATCGTTTGAAGTTACAAATATCAGATCCAAGAACTATTTTGACCTCGGGACGGGTCGTTGTACTGCAAGTATCTGTTTCAATCGTTCGTTTACGTTCAACGGGCAAGAATATGCTAAAGCGCGTGAGTGGGAAGAACCGGTAAGGCCGGGCAAGTAATCAATGGAAATCAAGGCGATAGGTTGTGAACCGCTTCAGTTGAAGATGATGCACGTCGCGGACGGGCATACGCTGAAGGTGTATCGCGACCACGGCGGTTACAAGAGTTTGCAGAAGGCGTTCGGAATGTCTCCGGCGGACGTGATCGAGGAAGTAAAGGCTTCGGCCCTTCGCGGACGCGGCGGTGCCGGCTTCCCTACCGGAATGAAGTGGTCCTTCGTTCCGAAAGATTCGCCGAAACCGAAATACGTCGTTTGCAACGCAGACGAGTCCGAGCCCGGCACATTCAAGGACCGGTACCTCATGGAACGCGATCCGCATGCGTTGATCGAAGGAATGGTCATTGCCGGTTGGGCACTCGGGGCAAACACCGGCTACATCTACACCCGTGGCGAATATAAGTATCTGATCGACATCATGGATGTCGCTCTGGCCGAGGCTCGTGACGCAGGACTGCTTGGCAAGAATATCCTCGGGTCCGGTTTTGATATGGAGATCTACACCCATACCGGAGCCGGAGCTTATATTTGCGGCGAAGAAACCGCTCTTTTATCAAGCCTTGAGGGCTTCCGCGGTCATCCGCGTATGAAGCCTCCGTTTCCGGCTGTCGAGGGCGTGTATGCCTGCCCTACGGTCGTTAACAATGTGGAGACGCTGACCGCTGTACCGCAGATCATCGAGATGGGCGGCATTCCGTGGCGCGATCTCGGAACTGAGAAATCAGGCGGGACGAAGCTCTGGTCTGTCAGCGGGCACGTCAAGAAACCGGGCGTATATGAACTTCCGATGGGCTACGACGATCTTGAAAAGTTCATTATGGAAGATTGCGGCGGGATGCTGCGGCCGGAGTACGGCTTAAAGGCCTGCATTCCCGGCGGTTCGAGCGTTTACATTATGAACGCCGAGCAGATCGTCGGTAAGAATGTTTTGATGGATTACGAAGGCCTCGTCGCTGGTGGGTCGTCGGTAGGGTCGGGCGGATTCATCGTGATGGACGAGTCGGTGGATGTGGTCGAATCGACCAAGAACCTATCCGAGTTTTATAAGCATGAATCGTGCGGATGGTGCACACCGTGCCGCGAAGGTACAGACTGGCTCGTCAAGATTTTCGATCGGATCACCTCGGGCGGCGGCCGGGCCGAGGATGTTCAGCTCATGCTCGACATCTGCGACAACATCGAAGGCAAGTCGTTCTGCCCGCTCGGTGACGCTGCCGCATGGCCGATCCAGAGTGCGATCAAACAGTTCCCCGAAGATTTCAGGAAATGGATCGTAAACGGCGCCGAAAGCAGCGGGAACTTGGTCGAATCCAATTTATGATCCACATCGGCGGCGAGGCTCCTCACGTTCGCGATATTGAGAAGAATTAGGTAGTATCTAGAGTTTAATTTCGAGAGGTAAAACATTATGGGAAAAGGCGACAAACGCACACGCCGCGGCAAGATCTTTGCGGGTTCGTATGGCAAGACCAGGCCGAAAAGCGTCAAGAAGAACACACCGGCCAAAACGGAAAAGAAAGATCAGTAACCCGTCTTAGATGTCACAGGAAACCGTAAAAGTAACGATCAACGGGCAGGAGGTCGAAGCGGGAAAGGGCGCCGTACTGATCGACGTGTGCCGCGACAATGCGGAGAGCATTCCGTCGTTTTGCTATTACAAGGACCTCGCACCGCAGGCCTCATGCCGTATGTGTCTCGTGCGCATCGATAAGATGCCAAAGCTGCAGACGTCCTGTACGATCAAGGTCACTGACGGCATGGTCGTGACGACCCGCAGTCCGGAGATCGAAAAAGCACAACGCTCCATGGGCGAGTTTCTTTTGACCAACCATCCGCTGGATTGTCCGGTCTGCGACCGCGGCGGCGAATGCGAACTGCAGGAAGTCATATTCGATTGGGGCGATGTCGAGGAACGGTTTCACGAGCCGAAAAACAAGGCCCCTGAAAAGTACCTCTCTCCGATCGTAGCGAACGACCCTCAGCGGTGCATCCTTTGTAAAAGATGTACGAGGGTCTGTGACGAGTGGATGGGCGAGGACGCGATCGAGGCCGGCAACCGCGGAGCCAATACCGTCATCGGCACGTACGGCGGATGGCTGAACTGCTCGCAGTGCGGCAACTGCATCGAGGTATGCCCGACCGGCACACTCCTCGACGGTGTCTACCGACATGAGACAAGGCCGTGGGAACTCGATCAGACCATCACCACCGACGTCTATTCATCGGACGGTATGCAGCTGTCGATCGGTTCCCGTGCGGGCGAGGTTCACCGTATCGTTGCACGCGATCGTTACGTGAACGGGTTGAACGGCGAGTTTCTGGATGTAAAGGCGCGGTTCGCACATGAGTTCATCAACCACGAGGACAGGATTCGGACGCCGCTGATCCGCTATTCCAAGGGCGGACGGTTGATTCCCGCAACATGGGACGCCGCGATCAAGTTCGCGGCTGACAAATTTGCGGCTTACGCATCGCAGACCGCTGTAATCGTTAGCCCGCGGCTGACAAATGAAGCTATCGGATCTCTCGGCCTTTTTGCCCGGGATGCGGTAAAGACGGAACTGGTCGCTGTTTCTGACCGACAGAGCATGGCCTCGTTCTTTGAGAACCTGAGTGTACCGCTCGCGACTCACAAGGATATTCGTTACGCAAGCACGATCGTGCTCATCGGCGGCGAACCTGACGAAGAACAAACCTATACTGCAAAGCAGATCCGCCAGGCCGTTCGAAATGGCGGGGCAAGGTTTTTTGTCGTCAATGAGGCGCCGATCCGGCTGACCTTAAGAGCGTCCATATTCCTTCATACTAATCCGGGCTCGACCGACGCCTTTGCACTCGCCATGGCCGATGCCGACCTCATTACGCTTGCGGCCGGGAAGATGGGAGTCGATGCCGGTGCGGTCAGCGATCTATTCGCCGGAATAGCTGCGAGCGAAGGCGACGTCGTGATCGTGTGCGGCTCTGATCTGTCGCCGGAGGCACAGGCCTTGATCGCAGGAGCGGCATCCCGGCTTTCAGGCGAAGGCAGAAGAATACTGCTCCATCCGCTGCCTTTATATAATAATTCCGTCGGTGCTATCGATATACTGGGCCGTTTGGGACACGAAACAGACGTCATTGGATCGGCAAAGGCGGCATACATCGCCGGCAGCCTGCAGCACCCTGAGGCTTTGGCCGGGAAGGAGTTTGTCGCTGTACAGGAATTGTTTGAGACTGAGACAACGGCTTGTGCCGATGTCGTATTTCCCGCGGCCTCATTTGCGGAGGTCGACGGAACGTTTACCAATAACGCGGGAAATGTGCAGCGCGTCCGGAAAGCTATCGAACCTATTTATCAGGCCCGGCCCGATTGGATGATCACGCGTGCGATCGCAGCGGCGATGGGCGCCGACCTTGGTTTCGATGCATCGGCGACCTCGGCGTTCAAGGCCGTTGTGGAAGCTGTTCCCGCTTATAGCGGACTTCGCTATCCCGATCTGAAGGATGAATCTAACCCGGTACAGGCCGCATACGAGATCGTTATACCCGA
>JAJNPX010000517.1 GCA_021155145.1 Acidisarcina sp.
GGCGAATTCGGTCATAAGTTCCTGGATGGACGCGACGTCGTCAGGACGTGCGATGCGGACCGATCTATCCATAAGAACGGAAATAATGCCGCGAACCTGCAGATGAGGCACGCGGCAAAGTAAGAAGCTCCCACATCGTGCGGACTAGTTGCGCCGGCGGGCCGGTGTCACCTTTTGCGGCGCGATCTTCTGTTCGGCCTTGAGGGTTTCGATCAAGCCGATGGCATCGTCCTTATATCGGTGTCCGTTTGGAGCGGCCGAGGCGTATTTTTGCAGGTAATTGGCACCTTCCTGAAGTTGTTCTTTATTATTGTTGATGTAACCTGCGTTCACGAGGCTAAGTCCGAGCCCTGCGAGCGCGTCTAGGTTGTCGGGCGAAACATCCACGACCTTCTTGTACTCCGCAATGGCATTGTCAGCGTCGCCGGTCACGCGATAAAGGTCGCCGAGGATAAGCTTCGAAACCTCTTTCTTGGCGGCATCGGTCTCGATCTTCTGGTACTCGGGGATCACGGTCTTGGCGAGCTCGAGCTTGGTCTCATCGACCTGTTCGGTCTGCGACATCAACCGGAATGTATCGTTCGCACCGCGAAGGGCGGTCGCGATCTGGCTCTCCTTTATCTTTGGATCCGCAATATCACCGGCTGGTGCATTCTGAAGTATCTTCCACGAGTTGTAATAGGTCTCGGCAGCCTCGCCAAGGTCCGCCTTTACTTTCGTGAACGCGGCGATCTTTGCCGTCGCATCGGGATTTCGGACGTTGGTATTGTAGGTTGCGACCGCACGCTCCCTGAGCGCCGCTCCCTTGTTGTTCATCAGTACGGGAGCGCTCCCGGCAAATGTCGGATTCGCATTGATCCCCGCATCGTATTTCGCGATGGCCACATCCCAGCTCTTTGCCGTGAAAGCCTCGTTGCCTTCTTTCAGAGAGGCCTCGATAATGGCGGTCTCCTGCTGTATCTTCTTGTTCTTTTCTTCGATCTCCTTTCGTTTTGCCTCAAGCTCTGCCTGCTGCTTCTTTTGCTCTTCGGTCAGTTCGCCGCCGCCGGCACCCTGAGCGAGCAGATCCCTCACTTCCTCCGGGGTGAGACGCCGCCCGTCGCCCTCGGTGAGCGTGATCTTTAGGGCGTCGGTGGCCCGGCCCGGACGAACGCCGGGGATATACGTCGGCTGTGCTCCCGGAGCACTGACGGAAATAACGAAGGTCGCACCGAGCTGAAGCCCTGCGAAACTGAAATGGCCCTTTTTATCGGTCTTGTCCGACGGGCCGGACGCTTTGATATCCGTGCGAAAGACCTCGATCAAGGCTCCCTCGACCGGCGTGATAGAGCCGTCCGCCTTCTTCATCTCGACCGTGCCAGCAACCGGTGCGTTCTGTGCCAAAGCGGCGCTGCCAAGGAAAAATACCGCGGCCAAGGCCGCCAGCAGTGAAAAACTTAATTTGCGAATCATTTGAAGCCTCCGAGGTTTCCTCACTATCCAAGAAACGGTTGTTTCGATGCTGATCCGGGAGGAAACGTTTATTGAATAGCGCAATGATAACCTAAAACACTGGCTACCGCTATGGTCAGGGCAGCCAAAATTGCACCCGCTCCGGGCCGGGCTTGTTTATGTTATCCTCGTTTCTTTGGGCGTTACCAACAAAGGCGAATGACGCGGATATACAATTTTAGCTCCGGGCCCGCAATGCTTCCTGAACCGGTTCTCGAACAGGCAAGGGACGAGATGCTTTCGGTCAGCGGAAGCGGTATGAGCGTGATGGAGATCAGCCATCGCTCAAAGCTCTTCGGGTCAATATTGGCGGGCGCCGAGCAAGGGCTTAGGGACGTTCTCGATATTCCGGCGAACTATCAGGTCCTTTTCATGCAGGGCGGTGCCACGACCCAATTTGCTCTGATCCCGTCGAATTTTTTGAACTCCGGCTCGGTGGCCGACTATGTCGTCACCGGCTATTGGGGAAAAAAGGCAGCGGCCGAGGCGGCGAGACGCGGAAAAGTCAACATCGTTGTCAACACCGGATCGAACGGTTTTCGCACGATCCCCGATCCGGCGGAATTCACGTTCTCACCGGACGCAGCTTATGTACACTATACATCGAACGAGACCATCGACGGCGTGGAATTCAAATACGATCTCGACGCTGGCGGCCCGCCGGTGATCTGCGATGCCTGCTCGAACATTCTTTCCAAGCCGATAGACATAAGTAAGTACGCGATGATCTATGCGGGCGCGCAAAAGAATATCGGCCCGAGCGGTGTCACGGTCGTGATCATTCGCGACGATATGCTCGAGCGGGTCGCTGCGGGGCTGCCTCCTTTATTCGATTATAGGGCGATGGCGGAACAGCACTCTATGGTGAACACGCCGAATACGTGGGGCGTCTATCTGATCGGCCTTGTCTGCGGCTGGATCAAAGACCAGGGCGGCCTTGCGGCGCTGAAGATCCGAAACGAGGAAAAGGCGCGGCTCCTGTACAACGCGATCGACTCGAGCGACGGTTTTTACACCGGCCGGGCGGAGCGTGCGGCCCGCTCTGCGATGAATGTCACCTTTACGCTTCCGACGGCGGACCTTGAGAGGAAATTTTGCGAGGAGGCGGAGCGGCGGCAGATGAGCGGCCTCGCCGGGCATAGGTCGGTCGGCGGTATCCGAGCGTCGATCTATAACGCGTTTCCGCTCGCGGGCGTCGAAGCACTCGTCGAGTTTATGGGTGATTTCTCTGCGGCGAACTCCTGATACCTCGTTAGCCATCCGTAAGGGCATTGACCAGGGCATCGGCGAGCGGGCCGGTCTCGTCCGCGAATACCGTTCGTAGGTCGATGACGACGCGGCCGTCCAGTATCCGTGCGATCACGGGCAATTCCCGTTCGCGAAGCCTTTTTTCCAAAACATCCGGCTCTGTAGCGCACCCGATCGCGATCAGGAACGTCGGCAGGGCAACAGCCGCACCCGCACCGCCGCCCACGGCAGACTCGCCCGACAAGATATCAAACGTGACGTTTCCGGATACTCGGCCCCTGATCTCGCCGATCAGATCGACCGCGCGTGCCCGGATATCTTCCGCGGCGGCGGAGAGCATCATCAGCGTCGGGATCTCTTCAAATTGCCGGTCCCGGCGATAGATGTCCAAGGTCGCTTCGATCGCCGCGTAAGTGAGCTTATCGACACGCAGAGCACGATAGAGCTGATGCCGTCTTACGCGGTCGACAAGCTCTGTTCGCCCGACGATGAAACCAGCCTGTACCCCGCCGAGCAACTTATCGCCGCTGAAAGAGACTATATCCACGCCGGCTTCGATCGATTCCGAGATCACCTGCTCATCGGCCAGGCCGAGATGAGAGAGAGAGGTCAGAGCACCGGAGCCCGCGTCCTCGAAGAACGGTATCGAATGGGAATGGGCGAGTTCGGCAAGGGCGGCAGCGGACGGCGATTCGTGAAAGCCGACGATGCGGAAGTTTGACGGGTGAACGCGCAGGATCAGGCCTGTTCGCTCGTTGATGGCCCGCGCATAATCGCTCAGCTTGGTGCGGTTGGTCGTACCGACCTCTCGCAGCTCCGCACCGGACTCGGCCAGTACGTCCGGGATCCGAAAATCGCCGCCTATCTCGACCAACTCTCCGCGGGAGATGATCACCTCTTTCCCTTTGGCGAGCACCCGCAATACAAGAAAGGCGGCGGCGGCACAATTGTTTACGATCGCGGCGCTCTCTGCACCGGCGAGTTCTGAGATCAAGGCCTCGGCCCGGGCACCACGGCGTCCGCGGCTTCCCGTCGTACGATCGTACTCCAGGGTGCAATAGCGTGAGGCATGTTCGATGACCGCATTAGCGGCCTCGGCCGGGAGTGGCGAACGGCCCAGATTTGTATGGATCACCACGCCGGTCGCGTTGATCACACGGCGCACTCCTGAAAGCTGTTCCAATCTGAATCGGCCGGCAGCTGCCTCGATAATGGCCGCGGCCGCCTCGCCACGCGTGAGGCCATTTGATCGGCCCGCTGCTCCATTCCTATACTCTTCGACCGATGCTCGTGCGATCCTCAGGGCGGCCCGCCGGCCCGCCGCTTCCTCGATCGTGCGGAAAAGCCCATCGTTGAGAAGCTCGTCGATGGATGGGATCGCGCTCTTTTGTCCTGCTCCGCTCATAAACTTGCCTAAAGGATACATTAAATCTGGAAGACAGTGGCCGATTCGTCGTTTATAGACATTGGCGCCAAATATTTGTCGCTCATCCCTTCCTCAGAGGTAACCACCGAATGGCGACACCCAGAAACAATCTCTATCGTCAAACACCGTCTCGGCTCGAAGAGGCCGCCGCCATCGATAAACAGCTCGGAAAGCTCGAGGACGACATAAGGCGTCTGAAGATAGAATTCGATATTTACTTTAACGGATCCGTAAAGCGCCCTCCGCTTGAGGCACGCGCCCGTCTCGAGGCGCAGATCAAACGGATGTCAGACAATCGGACGATGTCTTACTCGCAGCGCTATCAGCTAAATGCATTGATCGCTCGGTTTACTTCCTACCGTGAGCTGTGGAGGCGGACATTAAGGACGAGGGGCGAGGAGTTGGTCTAATTATCGGCCTATCCAAGACTAAGAAAGGCGAGCCTGGTCATGCAGGCCCGCCCTTTTTATTGTTTACCGTTCAGAAGGAGAATGAAAACGGCGCTTGGTTCAATTGGCATACGCGACCTTGGTCACGTTCTCTGCTTGCGGGCCCTTTGGCCCATTTGTTACCTCGAACTCAACTTCTTGCCCCTGGATCAACGTCTTATAGCCGTCGCCGGATATCGCGCTGTAATGAACAAAGATATCCTGTTCGCCGGGCTGCTCGATAAATCCATAGCCTTTGGCATTATTAAACCATTTGACCAAACCTACAGTCTTAGACATTCTTCCTGATTCCTCCAACAAACCGCAAATATTTAATTCTCGAGAACGTCGTTCGCTGCACCATGAAATTAGAACGCGGCGCGGCCAATACCCGGCCGCACCTGACCTAAAGACAGGTGCAATTAAACAAACAACAAATCTTTAACTTCAAGATCAAGGGTTTTTCTGTGTGTGTTTAGCGATTGACGTTGAGAATTTACTTGTATTTAAGGTGAGTGTCAAGCGTTTTTTTGAGTCTTTGGCGGCTTGCGGCCAAAACAGTATCGAAGTGGCCGGCAGACCGATCCTCGACACTAGTGCATGGCCGCTTTTCTGATAGACTACCCAACATGTCATCAGGATACGGGAAAGGCGCTCCACTTTCGTATAACAAATACCTGAAGGTCCCGGAACTAATTCGCCTACAGGAGACGCTTTCTGAACCACCGAGCCACGACGAGCTCCTTTTCATCATCATTCATCAGACGTATGAGCTTTGGTTCAAGCAGATCCTGCATGAGCTCGACGCAACCATCAAATGGATCGACGAAGGGCGGACCTTTCGGGCGAATCACAGCCTTCGCGGGGTCGTTTCGATCGAGCGGATACTCGTCACGCAGATCCACGTCCTCGAATCGATGGCACCGATCGGCTTTCTCGAATTTCGCGACAAGCTGAATCCGGCAAGCGGGTTCCAGTCGATGCAGTTCCGGGAATTGGAATTCGTGTCGGGTGCAAAGGATGAAAAGATCCTGAGTACGTTTGCCGAGGACGAGTTCGCATACAAGAGATTGAACGAACGATATACCTCCCCGTCGCTGGCCGATGCATTCTGGGGCCTCGTCGGGCGGAGCGGTTTGGCGAGCACCACGCACGATGAGCGAATCGCGGCCACGGTCGAGATACTGACGCATCCCGAAAAGTACGCCGAGATATACAATATGCAGGACCTGCTGATCGAGCATGACGAACTGATAGTGGCGTGGAGGTATAACCACATTCAGATGGTCGAGCGCATGCTCGGAATGAAGCGCGGCACGGGCGGGTCGGATGGCGTCGGCTATCTGATGACGACGCTCAACAAGAAATTTTTCCCAGAGCTATGGGAAGCGCGCACGCATCTTAATATCGAGAGTAAAGGCGATGAAAAATAAAGTCCCCGCGTCCGTTCTACTGCTGCTGCTATTGCTCACCGCGGCCTTTGGCCAGAGCGCTGAGACGGTCAAGGTCACGATCCTGCACGTCAACGACACATATCAATTCACGCCTGCCGATGGCGGCAAACGCGGCGGCCTGGCGCGTGTCTCGACAATAAAGAAACAGGTGCTGAAAGAGAATCCCAACACCCTGCTGACTCTCGGCGGCGACACTCTCTCGCCATCGGTCGAGACCAGGACATATAAGGGCGCCCAGATGATCGATGCATGGAACGCCATCGGGCTCGACTACGCGGTTTTTGGAAATCACGAATTCGATATCAAGACCGCCGACCTTTTGCAGCGGATGGCCGAATCGAAATTCACGTGGCTTGGTGCGAACGTGATCGACACGGATACGGGAAAGACATTCGGGGGCACACCGCAATTCGTCATCAGGTGGATCGGCGGGGTGAGGATCGGGTTTATCGGGCTTCTCTTGCCCGAAACGAAAGAGACATCATCGATGGAGGCGGTCCTGAGCGTCGCGGACTATTGCGAGACCGCAAAAAAGCTTGTACCCGAGATGCGCGAACTCGGGGCCGAGGTCGTCATCGGCTTGACCCATCTCTTTATGTACCAGGACAAGAAGCTCGCGGGCTGTGCCGATCTTGACCTGATCATCGGCGGGCATGAACACACCCTTCTGCAATCGTCAGCTAACGGCACGCCGATCTTTAAGATGACGGCGGATGCCCGCGAGGTCGGCAGATTCGATCTGTATATCGACAAAAAGACCGGCAAGCTCGCAAGTATGGATTGGCAGGTAATCCCGGTCACGGACCAGATCGCCGACGACCCGGAGTTTGCCCCCGTGGCCGCAAAATACAAAGACCTTTTGGAAAAGCTCGCGGTCAAGGTCGGTGCTACGTCGGTCGAGCTCGATGCACTTTCTTTTTCTTCGCGTACAAAGGAAACCAATATCGGGAATTTCATCGCGGACGCTTATCGCGAAGCCGTCGGTGCCGATATAGGCTTTGTGAACGGCGGCTCGATCCGTGCGGACCTCACATACAACCCCGGCCCGCTCACGATGCGCGACGTGCTGTCGATATTGCCGTTCAATAATCCGATCGTAAAGGTGGAAGTGACAGGAAAAACGCTGATGGAGATCCTCGAACACGGAGTTGCACGCAGCCGCGAGGACAACGAACCCGGCCGATTTCCGCAGGTATCCGGGCTAAAATTTACTTTCGATGCGAGTAAACTGCCTGGCCAGCGTGTGCTGGAAGCATACGTCGGAGGCAAACGAGTGGCTGACGACGGCGTTTATACGATAGCAACGTCCGACTTTCTCGTCTCACGCGGCGGCGACGGCTACACGATGTTCAAAGATGCCAAGGTGCTGCTTGCAGCAGATAAGGCCCCGAAAGATTCGGAGGTGTTTGAAAAGGCGATACGCAATGCGCCGAACGCCACGATCTCGCCGAGGGTTGAGGGCCGCATAACAAGGATTAACTGATCGGCCTCCAGTTAAAAAGATCCTCACTCCAGCTTTATTCCGGAAACGGTGGCTGGCTATTTTGAGATAACATATTTCAAAACATACTGGCGAAGCTTTGGGCGATTCGCTTTGAGGTAACCCGGGTGGTCCGACGCGATCCCTTCGTCA
>JAJNPX010000520.1 GCA_021155145.1 Acidisarcina sp.
CATCGCAAGCACGACGCCTGAATTCAAAATGGCCGGCGTGTAGTCATTCCTCAAAGCAAGCGACCTGGCGAAAGCCGCCGAGGCTTCATCGAGCGATCTCGCCTGAAGCAACAATGAGCCGAGTTTAGCGAATGCGACAAAATCCTCCGGATCGACGGCCACGATTTGCCGGACGAACTCGATCGCTTTGGCCGGCTTATTTTCGCGTTCAGCGGCGCCGACCTTCTGATACAGTTCGGTCGTTCTCTCGTTCGGCGGCCGCATGAATTTGGCCGAGACAACGCCGGGCGGGGCCTCTACCCGAGACGAGCCCGGGGCAAAGACCTCAAGATCCTCTCTCTGCCTCCCGCGTCCGCCGTCTGAGATGGCCCGCCGAAGCACCTCCACGCCATCTATGTCGATCAGGATGGTTCCGCCCGTCCCTCGCTTTTGAAAACAATAGTTGCCCGTCCGGCCAAGACGCTGTCTCAAGGCGGGCTGGACACTGTCGGTATAGATCACGGTCACCTGAGGCTTTGAATCGGGCGAAATACCCTTTATCGAAACGCGCCCGTAAATATATGCGGCGGAGCGATTCCCGCGGTCGATCTCGCGCGTGGGAAATTCGCCGAATTCCCGGCACACTTCATCAGCCTGCGCGGCAGATACAACGCCAAAGACCGATACGAACCCGAACGCGATCAACAGCGAGCCCCTCATAATTTGCATCCATTTTACTTCAGGATCGCTGCCAACGAGCGCAAAAAAAAAAGCGTGAAGCCCTGCCCGCTTCACGCTCTGTTCGTTCACCGGATCTCAAATTTACTAGTAACGGCGAACCTTTCGATACTTACGCTTCTTTGGATTCAGCTTGTAGGTGTACAGTGCGGAGCCCGCAAGGCCCGAACCGGCACCGATCAGGGCACCTTTACGCCCGCCGATCAAACCGCCGACAACTGCGCCGGCACCCGTACCGATCGCCATATTGATGCGGTTACGGTGACGCCGATAATAGCTCGGCTTTCTGACACGAACCCAGGTAACACGGCCGTTACGATAGACCTTTTTCCTATAGTAAGCCTGTGCGTCGGTGCTCACCGGAGTAGCAAAAAGTAACATCGCTGCGAACAGCGTCGACATAATAAACAGAACTATGGATTTCTTCATGATGTCCCCCATATTGAGTGGCCTAAATGGCCGTGATCAATTGCTTCGACCTGAATGGACGCAAAGAGCGTACCAATAACGGCATTTTGAACGTCTCGGCCAGTTAAACGGGCGAAACACCCTGAAGCGTACGAAAAAGATTCACTCCGCAATTACCCCAAAAGGTTTGCCACGTAACGATGTCGTGCAATGATCGCCCGGTTTCCGGATCGGCCGGATTTCGGATATATTTGAAAGGTCTGAAATTCCAAACAAACAAGTTATGAGCGAGATCTTCCGCCGCACAACGAGGCCGGATCCGGCCCTTTTCTTTAGCCGAAATGATAAGAACGACCCGCGCCTCGGCGAAGTTGTCCATCGTGAAGAAGCCGATTATGAATCGGCCGAGATCGTCATTGTCGGATGCCCGCAGGATGAAGGTGTCCGGCGAAACGGGGGCCGCGAAGGGGTGGCGCTTGCCCCGGACGCCATCCGCGAACAGTTTTACAAGCTTACGCCATACAACATCAGGCGGCCGATCTTTGACCTGGGAAATGTAAGGATCGGCGGCACGCTCGAGGAAACTCACGACGATCACAAGGCCGTTATCGTTCAACTTCTACGCGACAAGAAACGTGTGATCGTGCTTGGCGGCGGGAATGACATCTCATATCCGGACGGTGCCGCCATGGCCGAAGTTTTCGGCCCCGAGAATTGGATCGGGATCAATGTCGATTCGCATTTGGACGTCCGCATCGCCGCTCAGCGAAACAGCGAAACACCTTATAGACAGCTTCTTGAGGAAGGCCTTCTCCGTCCCAACCGGTTCTTCGAGGTCGGCTATCAAACCCATTTCTGTTCTCCGGTCTATTACGAGTACATACGGCAATTGGGCGTGCAGAGGATCAGTTTAGAGCTGCTGAGGTCCCGGGCCGAATCAGATATGGAGCTTAAGGAGATGATCAAACAAAAGTTCATTCACCATAGTTCGTCGCTGAATACATTCTTCGGTTTCGACCTGGATGTCGTGAGGTCAGCGGACGCTCCCGGCACATCGGCACCCTCACCGCTCGGCATACGGGCCGGCGAATTCATTCAATTGGTCAAATACGCCGCCTCGCTCGCGAACACCAGGATAATAGAGTTTTCCGAAGTTAATCCAAAGTTCGACGCCGACAACCGCACGACCAAGCTCGTGGCGATCGCGATGCACCGCATCTGCTCCGGGGCCAGCTAGCCGACGCCTGAACAGGGAACTTTCATTCTCCCGCCTTCGTTCTTATAAATGACTATGTTTTGTCCGAAATGCGGCACCGGCGACCAATCACCGGAATCGTATTGCCGCCAGTGCGGCGACTGGCTTCGCGATCCCGATGCGACCGGCGGCGGCGGTATCTTCAGAGCAACGACCCGTGACGAAAAGATTCGCAAGATGCGTATTCTTGAACTGGTGAGCATTGGCCTTTCGCTCACTTCGGTTGCGATCATTTTTTCATTCTTGTCGGGATCGATGGACAGAGGCCTGCTCTTTCTTGCGATGGCGTGCGGCATCGTGGTCGCTTTTTACCAGGCCGCGAATATGTACCTAGGCCACAAGGTCACGCGTACACTGCCGCGGCAAGCATCCGGTGGAGCCGCCAAAACGCGTGAGAGGCCGGTCCAACTGCCGAGCAAAGCAACCCCTCAACTGAACATGCCCGCTAGCGTAACGGAAGATACCACAGAACTCCTGGATCCGTTGCCGCGCCGCGAACGCGAAACCAAGGGCCGTTAGATCCGACCGCACTATCAAGATGGTTCGATCGCACGCTTCTCAACTGTGACGCAGTGCTTGACACGCTGTTG
>JAJNPX010000521.1 GCA_021155145.1 Acidisarcina sp.
CTTCTCGGCTTCTTCGAAACGGTCGACGGTGGTCTTTATCAAGAGCAGATGCTCGCTGTCGCGAACTGTCTTTTCTTCCCAGGCGTAGACCGATGTGATCTGAGGCAGGATCTGCACGCATGCCGCGAGACGGTTCGAGACTAGGCCCTCGGCAAGGCGTTCGGCTTCGGCCATTTGTTGTACCGTCGTCAGGATGACGATCAATTCAGGCATCTTCTAAAAACAGCGCCGCCTCAGTTGCGTTTCATCACTTCTTCAAATTCGCCGCTCTCGGCCCAATCCAGTATCTCGGACACGCGCCAGATCGGGAAAGGGTGTGTGAGTCCTGCATTGATGATGTTCGCCCAAAACTTATCGAGGGCTTTTTCGTCACAGGTTCTCTTGAATTCGCGGCCCTGTTCGAGGAATTGTTCGTAATCGATCTTCGAAGCGGACGTCCCGCCGGCGAGTTTCATCATCACGCGGCCGACGATATGAGCATCCTGAACGACAAGCATCGCCGCCCTGTCGCACGAAAGCTCAGCACGTCGCGCCCATGCCAGCAAAGCGCTGTTGATACCAGCGGAGATTATGAATTTCACAATTTCCGACCCCGGGACGAGGCGTGCGACCGACGCATTCGCGATGGCCTCCATCAGGCGTGCGGCCGTCAGATAGAGTACATGTTCGGCGTGGATGTGGCCGACCTCATGAGAGATCACGGCCAGCGTCTCTTCGTCATCGAGCCGCTCGATCAATGAAGAATGGAGGACGATAATATGCTTCTCCGACCCGTACGTGAAGGCGTTTACCACCGGATTTTGCTGCACGAACATCTCGGGCATTTCCACACCGAGTGTCGAGCAGGCGATCTGGAGCTTGGCATGTAGGTCCGGGAATTGTTTTGGAGTGACCTTTACCGATCCCGCCGTGAATATGACGCGAAGGGCCGATTCGCCGGTGACCGAAAGCAATTTACGGAGGGCATTGTCGATCCCCGGGATCGCACGCAAGGCGGCGAGGGCTTTGCTGTCGTCCGGATGGACGTAGTCGTGCTTGCTGAGATCAGCAAATTTCTTGTGCGGTTCGTTCGACAGCGGCAGCTTGCACCGGCCGCAATTCGCCTTGCCGTTCTTGTAATCTTCCTTGACGCCGTTCTTCTGTCCGCAGAACCGGCAACGCACAAAGTGGCTTTTGGTGATAGCCTCTGATTCGTCCTTTTTCTTCGCCATATAAAAATTCTAATTTACCGAGCGACATATCAACAAACGAAAGCGGCGGCCTAAATGTTTGAAAATTCACCGCTTCCAAAGTCTGACGACCGTTTCGACATGGTGCATCTGAGGGAAGAGATCGATCGCCGTTACCGAATCGATAGTGTAGCCGCGTTCGATGAACCGCCTGAGATCTCTCGCGAGTACGGATGGCTCGCAGGCGACATACGAGATCCGCGGGACCTCCAGTTTTATAAGATTCTCCATCGTATCCCGTTCGGTGCCCGCCCGGGGCGGGTCAAGCAGGACGAAGTCAATATCCGCCTTTGAAAAGTCGCGAAGGAAGTGCCGCACGCTCTTCAAACGATTGTCGATATTCGTCCGCCCGTTCTCGAGCGCGTTTCGCCGCGCATATCTTACCGACTCCGGATTGTCCTCAACGGCAACTACCCTTTCGAATGTGCGCGACATCGGAATCGAAAAAAGGCCGACGCCGCTGTAAAGATCGAGAGATGTGCCCCCGCCGGAACCCGCGAGAGCCGCATCGAGCAACGCGGGGATCAGATACTGATTGCCCTGAAAAAACACGTCGGCAGCGTAGCGAAAAGTCTCGCCCTTAGCCGTGAAGGCGATCGTTTGCGGCCGTTCGGCTTGGGGCAGGTTCGTCGAGACCGCACCGCCATCGCCGGCGGCCGAATCGATCATCGCGGCTCCGGGCGGAACGCGCTCCCAGTCCAGCTCAGCCCTGAGGCGGGCCAATTCTGCATTCAGCGGCTCGACCAATTTGGGACATTCGTCGACAGGCACCAATTGCCTTGAATTCCTTTGGTAGTACCCGATCTCCCTGGTCTCGGAAGACAAATGCCAC
The DNA here is from genome assembly GCA_021155145.1 of Acidisarcina sp. Taxonomy (GTDB): domain Bacteria; phylum Acidobacteriota; class Blastocatellia; order Pyrinomonadales; family Pyrinomonadaceae; genus OLB17. The sequence continues at coordinate 2,062 of JAJNPX010000521.1, forward strand.
TGTGCCCGCGACCGGTAACCAAATTCAAGGGGCGATGGGATCACGCCGATCTCCACATTAGTTTCGATCTTTGCGATGCGGCGGAAACAGTCCCGAATGATGCTGACCTTCGATGCGAGCTGTTCCGGATAGCTCAAATGCTGAAAATCACAGCCCCCGCATTTACCGAAGTACTTACAGCGCGGTGCGATCCGATCGGGGCCGGGTTCGAGGATCTCCGTTATCTCGGCGAACGAAACGGCACCTTTTCTTTGTATTACCCTTGCCTTTACACGGTCGCCCGGGGCGGCGAGGGCGACGAAGACGGTTTGGCCGGGAGCGTGCGCGAGCCCGTAACCGCGCGGGACGATCCGCTCGATCGTTACTTCTAAATGTTCTTCGGTTTCCTGCAAAGTTTATAAATAGAAAAAGCTAAGTCTCGGAATGTTCGCTTCCTCGCGAAGCCGTTTGAGCAGCATCAGGCGATGGGTCGATGCATAGGACTCGGGCGGCATTGTCGATTTATAGGGCCGAAGCTGGGCGGCAACTTCGCGTTCAACGGTGGTCAGAATGGCTCGGTCGGTCTTTGTCAAAAGGGCCTCGTCAAGCATCGTCTCAATGTCCTTTAGGCTTAGATCTACCTGCTCATAGTTCTCGTTCAGAGTGAGCGATAGTTCTTCAAGCCGCGTACATGCCCGGGCTACGTCCTCTGCGATCGCCGGATCGCCGTTCAGCCGAAGTGCTGCCGCCAGGCCCTGCAGATGTTCGCGAACCTCCTCAGGCGGCGGTATTTCGCTCGCGGCAGATCCGGTTTCAGGGCGGCCCGCCTGCGCTTTCAGCCATTCATCGTACTGGGCCTCGACCTCCTCGCGACAGAACATCAGGCCCTTTATCGTTCGCGGTCCCGGATTCTTGTCAAAATTATCAAAGACTTGTTCTATCGCTCTGATCACAACATGGAGGGGAACACCGCGTTCCTGCCACGATTCGATCAACGCCCAGTCTATCGGGCTGAGCAACAGGTTCCTGGCTCGGCGACGTATGAACGTCTCCTCAATCTCAGTATAGTAGTTAAAATAGTTCAAACGGGTGTTCCTAAGCCGCGGGATGAAGAGGGCCGGTCGAACTATCGACTACGCATTATGCAAGCCTGACCCTTGTATCAGTTACCCCTTCGAGAGAGGGCCGCAAAAGTTCGAGGTCCATCTTCACCGTGAAATTTGGAATATACCCCAAAAACTGGAGATTCTCCACCGCCGACTTTACATCCGGGCTCGTATTCACTGAGTTCTGGACAGCCTGGATCAGCAACTGAACTGCATTTTGTGTTGTTTCATCTGCTTCCATAACAACAGTATTTGGATGCTATTTCGTGTCTGAAAATGCCACGTAATTTTGCCTATGCTAATCTGAATAGGCTATGGCAGACCTGAGACGCCCGAAGTTTGAGACATCGTCGGGCATTGAGCTACCAAACGATTTCGACCCCGCGAACACGAGGCCCGTCGACTACGCCGCGGACCTCGGTTCACCGGGATCTTTTCCATACACGCGCGGCGTACGCTCGAGTATGTACCGCGGCAAGTTCTGGACGATGCGTCAGTACGCCGGATTTGCGACGGCCGCCGAATCGAATGAGCGATACAAGTATCTCCTTTCTCAGGGTACGACCGGGCTGAGCGTTGCCTTTGACCTGCCCACGCAGATCGGGCTGGACTCGGACGATCCACTCGCGCTCGGCGAGGTCGGAAAGGTCGGCGTAGCCATCGACAGCCTCGATGATATGCTCACGCTGTTCGACGGGATCCCGCTCGATCAGGTCTCGACATCGATGACGATCAACGCAACCGCTTCGACGCTCCTGTGCCTGTATCTCGCTGTCGCGCGAAAGCAGGGCGTTTCGTTCGATAAGGTCGGCGGTACGATCCAGAACGACATCCTCAAGGAATACATCGCCCGCGGAACGTACATTTACCCGCCGAAGCCCTCGCTGCGTCTGATCACGGATACGTTCGCCTTTTGCGCGGCCGAGGTTCCGAACTGGAACACGATCTCGATCTCGGGCTATCACATCCGCGAGGCCGGTTCGACCGCCGCACAAGAGATCGCTTTCACACTTGCGGATGCGATCTGCTACGTGCAGGCAGCGATCGATGTCGGCCTGAGGGTTGACGACTTTGCACCGCGGCTGTCCTTTTTCTTTAATTCGCATAACAACCTGCTCGAAGAAGTGGCAAAGTTTCGGGCCGCGCGCCGCCTGTGGGCGAGAACGATGAAGGAACGCTTCGGGGCCGTGGATCCGCGCTCGATGATGCTGCGGTTCCACACTCAGACGGCGGGTTCGACCCTTACGGCCCAGCAGCCGGAGGTGAACGTCGTCCGCACGACCATCCAGGCACTCGCGGCTGTGCTCGGCGGCACGCAGAGCCTCCACACCAACTCGATGGACGAGGCCCTTTCGCTGCCGACCGAGGCGGCGGCCCGCATCGCCCTTCGCACGCAGCAGGTGATCGCCCACGAATCCGGCATTGCGGATACCGCCGACCCGCTCGCCGGCAGTTACGCGATCGAGGAACTGACAACTCAGCTCGAAGAACGCGCCGCCGGCTACATCGCGAAGATCGACGACATGGGCGGGATGCTGCGGGCGATCGAGAGCGGCTACGTCCAACGCGAGATCCAGGACGCGGCGTACAACTACCAGCGTGCCGTCGAGACCGAGGATGCGATCGTCGTCGGCGTCAATCGATTTCGCAGCGACGAAGCTGAGACCATCCCGATCCTCAAGATCGATCCGAAGGTCGAACGGGAACAGGTCGAACGCCTGAAAGCCGTCCGAGCAAGGCGCTCCGCGGCGGCTGCCGAGGCCGCCATCGCGAGGCTTCGAGAGGCCGCCGGCGGCACCGAGAATCTGCTGCCGAGGATACTCGATTGCGTCGAGGCCGAAGTTACTGTTGGCGAGATAAGCCATTGTCTGCGAAAGGTTTGGGGCGAGTATCAGGAGGCGGTGACCGTCTAGCCTTGGCGGAGGCCGCACGAAACCTTCCCGTCGGACGATGCCCTTCCATCGTACCGGCTTCCGCACAAATTTCCTGCAGACACTCTCGCCCGCCATATGCTATCCTCTAGGTGAGCCTTACGCTCGAATTTCCCGTCCCGCCGCCAACGAACTTTCCGCTCCCGCAGCCCGCAAAAATGGAAAAGCTAAACGAATACCTGCAGACGCTCATCTCGTCGTCCAGTTACGAGCTTCGGCTCGAACCGAACAAGAATCCATACATCGTCTCGGTCAACGGCAATGCCGACGTCGCGAACGATCCGCTCCCCGGACCGCAGATCAGCATGATGGTCTATCCGCTGATCCCTGAGGACGTTCGGATCAAGCTCCCCACGCATAACGAGATCCAGTTCGATCATCCGCACAACCTTGGGAATTTCACGTTCACCGTGACCAAGTCGCCGGCCGGATTCATCGTCACGGTCCGGCCGGTCGGCGTCGATCCGAACGCCGGCAGGCCGCATCAGAAGCCATCGGCAGTCGAGGTGCCGCCGCCAGCCGCCATCGACCCGGAGCCCGCGGCCAGCGATGCCGATCTTCAGATACCCGTGATCGCCGCTCCCGATGGGTCGTCGGTAGAGGTCGTCGATGTGAACGACCCCGCATTCCAGACCGTGTTTTCCGAAACCGCCGCCTACGAACCGCCCGGACGCCGTGACGACCTCGACCCCGAAGGCTTCGTCCCGCCGGTCGAGGAATACCATCCGCAGCAGCAGCAGCCCGCCGAGTTCTTTACAGCCGAACCCTCCGCTGCCGACCGCCGAGCCTACGCCGACCGACGCCAGAAGAACTCGGTGATGATGGCGCGTATGGACGCGTTGTTCCATCTGATGGCCGAGATCGGTGCCTCTGACCTGCACCTTTCGGTCTCGATGCCGCCGATGATCAGGAAAGACGGCAAGATCCAGCGGCTCGAGTGCAGCGAAGGAACGCTCGACAGCGAGATAATGCGCGAGCTGCTGCACTCGATAATGCCGGAGAAGAACCGCGAGGAGTTCGAACGCCGCAACGATACCGACTTTGCCTATGAGATCGATGGCCTCGCACGTTTTCGCTGCAACGTATTTCGCGACCGAAAGGGGATGGGAGCGGTCTTTCGCATCATTCCCGCAAAGATGACGACCGCCGAACAGCTCGGCCTATCGAGCGCCGTCCTTGGCCTCTGCGACCTTTCAAAGGGGCTCGTCGTCGTGACCGGGCCGACGGGTTCGGGTAAATCCACAACGCTGTGTGCGATGGTCAATCACATAAACATGCAGCGTGAGGACCACATCATCACCATCGAAGACCCGATCGAGTTCGTCCACGAGAACATAAAGTGCCTCGTAAACCAGCGCGAGGTCTCGAACCACACCGATTCGTTTAAGGACGCGCTTCGCGCCGCCCTTCGCGAAGACCCGGACATCCTGCTCGTCGGCGAGATGCGCGACCTGGAGACGATCTCCATCGCGATCGAAACGGCCGAGACGGGCCACCTCGTCTTCGGCACGCTCCATACGACCACGGCCGCATCGACCGTCGATCGCATCATCGACCAGTTTCCCGCCGACCGCCAGCAGCAGATCCGCGTGATGCTCTCGGAATCGCTCAAGGGCGTCATCGCCCAGACGCTCCTGCCCAAAAAAGGCGGAGGCCGCGTGGCCGCGCTCGAGATACTCATCGTCACGCCCGCCATCAGCAATCTCATCCGCGAAGGCAAGACTTTCCAGATACCATCGGCGATGCAGACCGGCAAGAACCACGGTATGGTCATGCTCAACGATGCCCTCTTCGACCTCGTCCAAAAAGGTATCGTCGAACCCCGCGACGCCTACATAAAGGCCGTGGACAAAGCCGGCTTTGAAACAATGCTCACCCGCGGCGGCCTAAAGCTCTAGCGGCTTTCCGCACTACCGGCCGCGACAAGTCGTTATCCAGCACCAAAAGCGGCACATCCAACCCTGCTTCTTTCGGCCGTCTGGAAACGGCCTGGAAACCGGCTTGGAAACCAGTCTGGAAACCGGTTTGGAAACCATTCAGGTTGAATCGGTAAGTCATTGTCGTGGCTGCGGTTACGGCGTTTCGGACAGGTTGGAAACACGGTTTCTATTAAGAAATAATTCCCGGTTTCCGATCTTTGGTTGATCGCTGCCGCCGACACCTCCATTATCAAAGACCAATGCTCCCGACGGCCTGAACCGCCGAGAGCACGCCGTTGCGAGTATAGCACAACATCACGTCCGTGCATTGAACATAGTGCGTGCTTTGCGTGCGGAGAATGGAGATCGCGGACATCAACCCCCGCGACTACCCCGACTTCTGCGATGCCTACATCGAGGAAGCCTGCTGGAAATCAACCGGCGAACCGCTGACCGACGGGGAACTTGAGATGATCGACGAGTCCGACGCCTATGATGAGGAGATATTCGAGCAGGCGTTGGGGATGTAGGCCAGATTAGAGGAGAAATCGTAGGGGTTTCGCCTCCGCGAACGAACATCTTACACAAGAAAGTCGATCTCAGCGTCATTTGCCTCTC
>JAJNPX010000543.1 GCA_021155145.1 Acidisarcina sp.
ACGAGAGCCGCAAGAATGACACCGAGCGGATCGGCAATGATCGATTCGCTCTCGAGCGTCGAGCGCACACGGCGGTTCACCCGGACTTTTTCAAGTATCGGCGTGATCACCGTCGGGCCGGTGACCGAGACTATCGCACCAAATAAAAAGCTAAGTTCCCAGCTCCACGCAAAAAGAAAATGGACCAGCGTTCCGCCGAGAACCGTCGTGATCAAAAGCCCTACAGTCACGAGTCCAAGTACGGCCCGCGACGTGTGGCGAAGATCCCAGATATTCAAGAGCATTCCGCCCTCGAACACGACTATCGCAACAGCCGCCTTGATTATCACACGCAGCACGTCGCCGAGAACTTCTGGCTGAATGATCCCGAATCCGGCCTTACCGAAAATCAAACCCGCGAACAAAAGCGGGCCGGTTGCCGGAATTCCGATCCGGTCCGCAAGTATCTGTGCCGAGGTGCCGATCACCATCACCAGCACAAGCATGGCCATGATCGCGAGGACCGGGTCGTACGCCTTCAGGTCTGTAAGTAAGGATTCCAAGAAAGGACCTTCCCCCTTATTCGCCGCTCCCCGAGCCGGCCGTCGTCACCCCAAAAAACTCCCTATGGAGCTTTCCGATCACCTCAGCTGCCATATCCTCTTTTATCACAAAGGTCAGGTTCACCGCCGAGGCTCCGTGCGAGACGAGAGCGACATTCACGTCGTCGATCGTCGAGAATATCTTCGACGCAAGGCCGGTCGAGGCACGCAGGCCCTCGCCGACTACACAGATGACCGCGTAGCCGGTCTCGACCTCGACATCGCCCAGACGCCGAAGGTCCTCGACCACCTTTTCCAATCCATCGGAATTATCGAGCGTGAGCGCGACCGAGACCTCAGATGTCGAGATCACGTCGATCACCGTCCTGTGCCGGTCAAACACCTGGAACACGGCGCTCATAAAACCGTATGCGCCGAGCATCCTTGCCGACGTGATCCGCAGGATCGTGATGTTCTTTTTGCTGGCGATCGACTTGATCTTATTCGGCGTCTCGCCTGAGTGGGCGAGTATCATCGTGCCGACCTCATCGGGCTGAAATGTATTGCAGACGCGGACCGGAATGGAGCAATCGACGGCGGGTTTTATCGTCTTCGGATGCAGGACCTTCGCACCAAAATAAGCGAGCTCGGCAGCTTCCTCATAGGACAGGACCGGTATCGTCCTCGCATCCTTGCAGATCCGAGGGTCGCACGTCATCACACCCGTGACATCGGTCCATATCTGCAGTTCCGCGGCATCCAGAGCGGCCGCAACTATCGCCGCCGAATAATCGGAGCCGCCGCGGCCAAGCGTTGTGGTCTCGCCCGCGCGGTTTCCGGCTATAAAGCCGCCGATCACCGGAACTTCGCCGGCCGCAATGATAGGTTCCAGCTCGAGCTTGACCAGTTCCGCCGTTTCATCCCAGATCGGCTGGGCGGCGCCAAACTCGTCATCGGTAACGATCATCCGCCGAGCATCGGCATGTCTCGCCTCGATCCCTTTCGCCCTTAGGACCTCGGCCAAAAGCCGCGACGAAAGCTGCTCGCCGTAACTTACGATGGCGTCCTTTAGCATCGAGAGCGGCAGCGAGCGCCGTGCACAGCGCATCAGCAGATCAGAAAGCTCTTCGCGGGCGTATCTCAGTTCGGAGTCAAACACCGCGGAACCCGCCGGGATGAAATGCGACGCCACCTCAGAATGGCGTTTGAGATGTGGTTCGAGCGACGCAACGGCTCCGTCGTGGTCGCCCTTTTTGGCCATGTCAAAGGCCGAGAGCAACGCGTCCGTCACCTTTGTCATTGCCGAAACGACGACCACCGGTCGCTTTGCGATCTGCGTGGAGATCACATTCTCGACGCGCATGAAGGCGGAAACGTACCCGACCGACGTTCCGCCAAATTTCATTACGGTTGGACTCGCGATTTCGCTCAAAATTAGTATGAGTTCAACCGTTTCTTATGGCATTGTCAAGTTTGTCTGATGGAAGGTCGAGGTCGCTAAGATCGTGCGGTTTTGAAACCGGCCGGCCGATCGTCTGGTAACCGAAAAGCCTTATGTCGGGCGAGAGGTATCCCTCTTTTACCGTTTCTTCGCGAACAAGATCGGTGCTCAGATATTTCTTGTTATCGTCGCAAAAGACGGTCGCGACGATGGAATCGCCCCCGAGCATTTCCAGCACCTTTAGAGCGCCGATAAAGTTAGCTCCCGACGAGATCCCGACCGCGAGTCCGAGCACCTTTGCAAGCATCTGAGCCGCGAGAATTGCGTCGCCGTCGGAGACGCTGACCACCTCGTCCAAACGGGCAAGATCGCATATCGCGGGTATGAACTCGTCGGAAATTCCCTGAATTCGATGGCTCCCGACCTTGTGGCCGGTCGAGAGTGTCGGTGATTCGGCGGGTTCGAGCGGGTAGACCTTTATCTCAGGATCCTTTTCACGAAGGTATGCCGCGCATCCCATGATAGTACCGCCTGTGCCCACGCCCGCGATAAATGCGTCCGGCTCGAAACCCAGTCTGCCGAGCTGTTCCCATATCTCCGGAGCGGTCGTTATGTAATGGGCTTCGGGATTTGCCAGGTTAGAGAACTGGTGCGGAAGAAAGACCCGGATGTGCTCGTATTTGAACGCGTCAGCCATCTCGATGCTGCCGAGAAAGCCCCCTTCGTCACGGGAGACGAGCGTAACCTCGGCTCCATAGCTTTTCATCAGGGCGATGCGTTCGCTGCTCATCCAGTCCGGCATGAACACGCGTACCGGGTTCCCGAATGCATGTCCGATGGCCGCAAATGAGATGCCCGTGTTGCCGCTTGTTGCCTCGGCTATCGTGTCCCCTTTTCGGATGGCTCCGTCGCGGTATGCGCATTTCAAAATATGAAATGCCATTCTGTCCTTGATGCTGCCCGAAAGATTCAAATATTCCGCCTTTGCAAAGACGGTCCGTCTCTTACCCTTGTAATGACAGTGAATGGCGAGAAGCGGTGTGTTGCCGACCAGGTTTTCTACATAGCTGGCGCTTGCGGGCAGAGCAGCGAAATGGCTCTGGAAATCGCCGAGGCTGTTTGTGTTCATCTTCTTGACGCACTCCGTACAATTGATATCACAAGCGTCACGAAGTTGATGTGCTTTGGGTCACAAGGTCCGCCTATCCGCAGAGCACTGCCCCGCCGTTGATATTAAGGATCTCGCCGGTGATGTGCTGTGACCAGTCAGAGAGCAAAAAGCAGATCGAGAGGGCTATATCGTCGGTCGAAGCGATGCGTTTTAACGGGATCGATTCGACCACGCTTCGCTCGTAGGCCTTGTCGGCAAACACGGGCCTGACCATCGCGGTCTCGATCCAGCCCGGAGCTACGCAATTGACCCTTATCTTTGGGCAAAGTTCGGACGCAAGGGCCTTTGTAAACGAGATCTGTCCGCCCTTCGATGCGGCGTAGTTAGAGTAATTTGCTTCACCTCGTTGCCCGGCAGTCGATGATACGAGAACGATCGCTCCCTTTTCGCGTTTCTTCATCGAAGGCACACAAGCCTTTGTCACGGCCCATGCCGATTTCAGGTTCGTATTGAGGACGCGATTCCAGGTCTCTTCAGACATTTCCTCGATCGGTGCGCCTTCCCAGATCCCCGCATTCAGAACGAGCAGGTCGATCCCGCCGAATTCTTCGACCGCCCGGGCCGCCAGGTTCCTTGCGTCGACCAGGTCAGAGACGTCTGCCCTTACGGCGATGCTCTTGGCTCCCCGTTCTTTGCACAGACGCACTGTTTCGAGGGCCTCGATCTCATTTGTCAGAAAATTGACAACGACATTGGCTCCGGCCTCAGCGAGCCGAAGAGCGGTCGCCCGACCGACCCCGCGCGAAGCTCCGGTGACTATCGCGTTCTTTCCCTCAAAAAGTGCCCGTGGTAGGGCGATAGGAAGTGTACTCTGTGTCATTTCACGATCTTCGAAATTCTAGAACATTTGCTGCTCAGGTAAAAACGCGCCCGGGGCCGTTCGTTTTGACCGCTATCGAGCGAGTCTGTTAAATTGGCGGTTCATGCCCGGCCTTTTGCGAAGCATCCCTAGGACACAGGTCGAGATCATTATCGTGATGCTCGCCTCCGCCTTCGCATACCTGCTTGTATTCAAGCTGCCCGCCGTCCCATTCCTGATGGAGGGCGACCACCTTATCTTTCTCTATGACGCTGACCGGATGCTTCGCGGAGATGCGATGTATCGCGACTTTTTCCAGTTCACTTTTCCCGGCGGGCAGGTCGTTTACTACTTTCTGATGTTGATCTTCGGGGCCAAATACTGGCTCCTCAGCGCGATGATCGTGGCGATCGCGGCGGCCCTGGCCTATCTGACGCTGCGGATATCGGACCTTGCGATCGAGGGGACCGCGTCCTTTCTGCCGGCGATCGTTCTGATCTTTTTCGGTTTTCGGATCTACGGCATCGACGGTTCGCACCGCATGATGAGCCCGGTCTTCATTCTGCTGGCCCTTCTTTTCGTTGCACGAAGAAGTACGGTCGCGGCTGTCGCGGCCTCGGGGATAAGCTGTGCCGCGGCGTCGTTCTTTACACAGCAGCGCGGCATTATCGCCGTTGCGGCGGTCGCCGTATTCCTCGCGGTCGAATCATTCTCGGCCGGCGGGCCTTTCAGGGAACTCGTAAAGAAAGAGATTGCCCTCGCGGCGACATTCATTATCGGGCTCGGCGCGATGCTCGCCTTTTTTCTTTATTCCGCGGGAACTGACACCTTTTACCGCTCGACGATCGAGTATCCGGCTCTGTATTACCGTTTTCACGAACTGAACAGCTACGGCGTTTTCTGGCTGGACCTCGCCAAAACATTCGACCCCGCGACGGGCAGCCAGATAACCGCGAAGCTCGCCGCGATCTTTTACTCGTTCATCGTCCCGGCCGTCCCGGTCGTATTCTTTGCTGTGTATCTCTTTCGTCGGGGCCGCCACAAGTGGCCGTACTGGCGGGTCCCGATGCTGCTCGCGATAGCTTCGGCTCTCCTCTTCCTCGGCACGACCGCCCCGAGCCAATACCGTATTTATCAGGTCTCCGCACCATCGCTCATACTTTTGTTCTGGCTGCTCGCGAGGTGGCTGAAGGAAAGGCCCCGGTTCGAGCTATTCGCTGCCGCAGCCGTCGGTGGGCTTCTGCTGCTCGGTGCGTTTCAGGCCGTCAGGATGCAGACGCACTGGCCGCACGTCGAATTTGACCTGCCCGCCGGCAGGGTCGCCGCCATTGACGGCCCCGTGGCGGACCGTTACCAATGGCTGGCTCAGAATACGAGACCCGGCGATCATTTTTTCGAGCTTGCCGAACCTTTCATCTACTTCCCGCTTCAGCTCAGAAACCCGACCCGCATACCGGCCGTGTTCATGACAGAGCTGTCGCGGCCCGAACATATCGCTGATGTACTGAATGGCCTCGAACTGCACAAACCGCGGTACATCCTTTGGGAAAATCAATACATACGGCCGCACGGGCAGCGTGCCTCGGGCGATCATACGGGCCCGCTCTCCGACTATGTGAATGCCAATTATCAGCCGGTGGGTGAGCCCTACATCGTCGATGGCCGTGAGACCCAGATCTGGGAGCGCAGGCCCATAGTTCGTGAGCCGAGATGACCACACCGCCATCCAACCACGAACGCCTCGGCGAAGCGATCTTATGTACGGCGGCCGCCGTGTTCATTTGGCTGCTGCAATTCAAATTTCCGGCGACGCCTTTCTTTCTTGAGAACGATCAGTTGATCTTTATCTACGAAGGTTGGCGAATGTCGCTCGGCGACGTCATCTACCGCGATCTTTTTCAGTTCACGTTTCCGGGTACGCAGAGTGTGTACGCGGTCTTGATATTTCTGTTCGGGTCAAAGTTCGTGATCCTGAACGCTACGGTCGTCGTTCTCGGCGCGGCTCACTGCTATCTTCTCGTCCGCATCGCGAAGCGGGTCATCGACGGGCCGCTCGCCTATCTGCCTGCGGTAGTGTTTGTCTTTTTCGGAATGCGTTGGTTCGGGCTCGACGGATCGCATCGGATGTTCAGCCCGCTGTTTGTCCTCGCCGCGGTCCTTGTCGCCCTCGTTGCGAAAAAGGTCTCGCGGTTCGTCCTGGCCGGAGGGCTCTGCGGTGCTGCCTCTTTCTTTACGCAGCAAAGAGGCCTCGTGGCCGCCGTTGGCCTCTGCATATTTATTATGGCCGACGGATGGTTCGGTTCGCCGAAATGGGAACTGACCGCAAAGAAGATGCTCGCCGTCGCCGTCGGATTTGCCTCGGCCCTTGCTGTGCTCTGTCTTCCATTCATCATCGCGGCCGGGCCGAAAAACTTTTTCGCGTCGACGATCCTCTATCCGCAGCGGTACTACGCCTATGACCCCAACAACCGGTTCGCAGTCGTCTTACACGACATCGCCGCCGTTCAGAATATCGGTTCGATCTCCGACGCTATCTACTCGGCGGCTATCTTGATGTACCTCTTGGTGTTGCCGTTGGCGTGCGTCGCGTTTCTGATCGCAATGCTTGCAAAAAAGCCGAAATGGGCGGAGATACGAAACATAGTACTGGTCGCGGTCGTCGGAGCGGCGCTGATATTTACGACGATCGCGCCGCTGAGCTCCAGGCTATTTGGCGTCTCCGGCCTGGCCCTCGTAGTTCTCTTTTGGTTGGTGCGATCCGGGTTGAAGGACCTCGCCCGGAGCCGGATCGCGATCGCCGCTCTGATCCTGCCGCTCCTGCTCCTCGGTGCGTCGCAGGTGTACAGGCTTCAGACCTCATCCGGCCACGTGATGCTTTCGACCCCGACCGGCACCCTCGCGGCAAGCAGTTCGCCGCAGACAGGCCGCTACGTCTTCCTGAGCGAAAACACCTCGCCGGGCGAACCTTTTTTTGAGGTTTACGAGCCATTCATTTATTTTCCGCTTCAATTGCGAAATCCCACGCGGTACGGCCAGATCTGGCAGACCGACTACACGCGGCCCGAGCACGTCGCCGAGGTGGTCAAAGATCTTTCGGCAAGCAAGCCGAAATTCCTCCTTTGGGACAACGGCTACGATCTCCCGCCCGAAGATCGGCAGCCGGGCGACCACACCGGGCCGCTTGCCGAATTCGTAAAACACAACTATCGGCCCCTCGGCCCGATCTACGATATCAACGGCCGGCCGATACAGATCTGGGAGCGTTCCGGGCAATAATCCGTCCGGCTGCGGTAAAATATCGGTATGCACGAAGCAAATCTCCTCGAAGATCAACCCATCGCTTGGACGCCGACACCGGAAGTGATCGAACGCGCTCAACTGACTAAATTTATGCGCCAGGTCGGCGTCTCGACCTGGGATGAGCTTTACGAATTCTCCATCCGGGACGTCGAGAAATTCACCGAAGAGGTCCTGAAATTCCTGGACATCAAATTCGACCCGCCCTATGAGAAGCTCCTCGATACCGGAAACGGCATAGAGTTCCCAAATTGGTTTTCGGGGAGCGCGGACACTCCTGTCCCCATGAGCGTCGCTTCGACGCGAACAGGCGCCGATGATCCTAAGCCCTCGATCGGCAGCGAAGGTTTCGGCGGAGGAACCGCCGATGGGGACAAGAGTGTCCCCGCTCCGTCCGACAACCGTGTCCCCGCTCCGGCCGGATTGAATATCACGACGATGTGCCTCGACCGGTGGCAGACGGGTGAGATGAAGGATCGGCCGGCGGTGATTTGGGAGGGTGAAGAAGGCACCTTTGATTCTCGAACGTATGCCGAGTTGTTTGCCGACGTTGAGGAGTGCGCTGCGGGGCTTAGAATCCGCGGATTCGTAAAGGGCGACGCTATTGGAATCCACATGCCAATGACGTTGGAAACCGTTGTTGTTTTGTTGGCTATCAATCGAATTGGGGGAATTGCGGTTCCGGTTTTTTCTGGATATGGCGTCGATGCTATTGCAAGCCGATTGAATGCCGTAGCGGCTAAGGGGTTGTTCACCTACAATCGGTTTCCTCGCCGCGGAAAAGACTTTAGTGCGTTTGATGTTGCTAAAGAAGCGACAGCAACTTGTCCGAGTATTCAAAAGGTGTTTGTCGTTGGACGCGACGTTACTGACGATTATCCCGATTTCTCAGGTCTTACCAAGATCTACGAAGACTTCCATCTGCTAACAATGGAAGGCGATGACGCGACTGACAAGAAGAGTTATCCCGAACCCACCTCCGCCGAAGACCCGCTGATCATCCTCTACACCTCCGGCACGACCGGCAAGCCGAAGGGTATCGCGCATACGCATGCGAGTTTTCCGATCAAGGCGGCGCAGGACATGGCGTTTGGGACCGACGTGGGCCGCGGCACGAGGATCTCTTGGTACACGGACCTCGGCTGGATGATGGGTCCGTGGCTGATCTACGGAGCGCTCATCAACGGCGCGACCATCTGCATCTACGACGGAGCCCCCGACTACCCGACGCCCGACCGGATGTGGGAATTTTGCGCCAAGCAAAAGGTCGAGGTACTTGGAATCTCGCCGACTCTGGTTCGATCACTCGCCGCGGCCGAAGAACGGAGCGGGGACACTCCTGTCCCCATGAGCGTCGCTTCGACGCGAACAAACGCGGAGAATCCTGACACCCTGATAGGCAACGCGGGTTTCGGCGGAGGAACCGCCGATGGGGACAAGAGTGTCCCCGCTCCTTCAAACGAGAGTGTCCCCGCTCCGACCGAACGAAAAGGTTGGTACCGTTCGCTCAAACT
>JAJNPX010000547.1 GCA_021155145.1 Acidisarcina sp.
CTATTTCAATATCGTTACTTCGTATTCTCGTAAACTATTCGGCCGCCCGCAACTGTGAGGAAAACCCGTGCGGAACGTATATCTGCCTTTGCCTCAAATATATCTGCCGTCAATATCACAAGGTCGGCCAGCTTCCCCGCCTTTATGCTTCCCTTTTCTTTCTCTTGAAACTCGGCGTAGGCGGCCCCCATAGTGTAGGCGTACACCGCCTCTTCAACGGTCAGGCCGCGCTTGCCGCCGGCGTTCACGGCCGCATAGATGCCCTCGAGCGGATCGAAGCCGCGCATCGGGGCATCGGCCCCGAATGCAAGGCGTGCACCGGAGTCGATCAATTTGCGATAGTCATCCGGGACGCCTGAGCCTTCGCTGAAGAACAGGATCGGCTGCATCGACGGGATGATGTTCGAACGCGCAAGCCGAAGCAGGTCAGCCAAGGCCATTCCCGCGGCGTGCTCGATGCGGAAACGGCGGTCTCGATCACCGTTTGCGGCAATTGCGCTTTCGAAAGCCGCCAGTACCGCGGCATTCGCCTCGCGGCCGATCGCATGGACGAGCACCTGCAGGCCCGTGGAGTCCGCCGCCGCTATGTCCTTGGCGAGCGACTTCGTCATCTCGTCTTCCGGGTCAAAAAAACCTTTGACGCATCCGGTCCGCACCATCGCGGTGCCTTCCGCCGCACGCGTGCCGAACGCGGCGAGCTTTGCCCAGTTCGATAGCGAGACGCAATCGTAGATACGGGTCTTGAGCTTGCCCTGGCGGTCGAGTTCCCGATAGACCGACGCCATGTCGTCGGAATGGGTGTCTTGTATGCTCGTAACCCCGAAACTTGCCGCGTAGTTTGTAGCTGTTTCGGCGATGGCCGGCCAATCGCGCACATGGCCGTTCGGAATGGCCCGCTGCATCGCGGCTATCAGGCCGGCGTCGAGCACGCGGACCTCCGGTCCCAGCCGCGCCATTTTGAGAGCGAGGGCATTGGCGAGTGCCGTCTTCGCATCCGAATGATATACGAATACCGGATGATCCGGCGTGGCGGCATCGACGTCAGCCGCCGTCAACCGAATAGCGGGATCGAGCTTTCCCCCGAGTATCCAGCGGCCTTTTGGCAGAAACCGGGCAAAGTGTCGGAACTTGGCGATGACATCTTCCTCGCTCTTTGCCGAACTCAGGTCGATCGAGGAAAAAAGGTTGCCGATCGCCATGAAATGGGCATGCGAATCGTTGAAACCGGGAACGACCAGTCTGCCTTTAGCGTCGATGATCCGGGTCGCTTTGCCGGCGAGGGACTGAATGTCAGCCGTCTTTCCGACGGCGATGAACCGGCCATCCTTGACCGCTGCCGCCTCGGCTAGCGGAACGTCTTTATCCATCGTGCGGATATTGGCATTGATGACGATCAGGTCTGGCGGCGACTGTGCTTCGACAGAGGCAGCTATCAACAGAATGAGGAAACAACGATAAGCCATCTACAACACCGAAAGTGCAACGCGGATCGGGCGGATATCACGGATCTCAGAACGATCCGAATTCATCCGCCTTATCCGCCAAATCCGCGTTCAAAGAAAGCGTCGCGGAATAATGCCGTTACCTTTCGAAAACGACGCGGCCGTCAACAATGGTCTTTAGTACGGTCACATCGCGGATCTTTACCGGATCGATGGTGAAGATGTCGTCGGAGAGGATCACGAGATCGGCAAGCTTTCCGGGCTCAAGCGTCCCCTTCCAATTCTCCTGAAACTCGGCGTAGGCCGCGCCCCATGTGAATGCCCGTACTGCCTCTTCGACCGAGATCTTCTGTTCCGGTATCCATCCATTCGGATTTTTGTCGTCGAGCGTGCGGCGCGTGACGGCGGCATAAATACCGTAGAGCGGATTCCAGGGCGCCACGGGCGAATCCGAACCAAAGGCGAGAACGCCGCCCGAGTCGAGTATCGTGCGAAACGCATAGGTGCCCTTCAGCCGCCTCTGGTCCAGGCGCTTCCATGCCCAGCGTCCGTCGTCGATTATATGGAACGGCTGCATCGACGCCACGACCTTTTGTCCGGCAAACCGTTTCAGGTCATCCACGCGTAAATGCTGTGCGTGTTCGATCGTAAATCGCCGGTCACGCGAGCCGTTTGCCTTTTCTACCGTTAGATAATGGTCGAGGATCGTCGCGTTCGCGCGGTCGCCGATGGCGTGTATCCGCACCTGCAGCCCTGCCTTGTCAGCGTCCTCGATGGTCTGCCGCATCGTCGTCGTAACATCGGCCATCGCAAGGCCGCTCGTGTTGGGCGCGTCAAGATACGGCTCAAAGAACCAGGCCGTGGTCGAACCGAGGCTGCCGTCCGCATAACCCTTTAGACAGCCGACCCGCAGCATCGCGTTGCCGAAGGCGAACCGTACGCCCGTGTCCTGCCATCTCTTGTAGTCGTTCAGCGGTGAACAGCCGTAAATGCGTGTCTTTAGAGTGCCTCGCCGGAGCAGTTCCTGATAGGCTCCGACCGTTCGCCCGGCGGACATATCCTGCACACTCGTAATGCCAAATGATGCCGCATTGTCTGAGGCGGCCTGTGCGGCCTCGATCTGCTCTTCGAACGACGGCGCGGGTATCACCCTTTCAATGTACGACGAGGCCGCATCCTTGAAAATGCCGGTCGGATTCCCGCTTCCGTCCCTGACTATCTCACCGCCGGCGACGTCCGCGACATTCTTATCGACACCCGCAAGCCGCATCGCGAGGCTGTTCGCAAGCGCCATATGGCCGTCGAGGCGGTTGACGAAAACGGGGTTATCCGGCGTGGCCGCATCGATCATTGCGGCCGTCGGAAGATCGTTCGGCGTCCAGTTCTCATGGTCCCATTGCCCGCCGAGTATCCAGCGGCCTTTCGGAAGCCGGGCGGCGAAGGCCTTTATCCTCGCGACGAATTCCTGCGGCGTTTTCGCGTCACGCAGATCGACCGACGAAAGCTGTTGTCCGGTTTCGAGAAAGTGCACATGCGCGTCGTTAAATCCCGGCACGACCGTCTTGCCTCCGGCATCGATGACTCGCGTCTTCGGGCCAACAAGCGCCCGGATCTCGGCATCCGAACCAACCGCGATAATCTTGTTTCCGCTGACGGCAAGTGCCCGGGCCTTGGGCTGCGATCTGTTGCCCGTATGAATACTTGCATTTATGACGACCAGATCGGGTTGAAATGTCTGGGCGGCCACGCCTGTAGAAAATATAACGGCCAACGCGGTCGCGATAAGTATCGAATATGCTCTCATCTTATTTTGTTTCGAAATTGTTGGACTTAACAAAAAACACTTTCCCGGTCTTGGGCTTTTCCGGCACGATAGGCGTGAATTTTCCCCACCACGTCAGCAGCTCTGACTTCTGCTTGACCGTACGCCGTTCGAGCGTTAGCAGCAGGTCACCGGGTGCATACGTCTCAAAAATATTGTTCTCGCCGTAGCCCTCAAAAATGATCTCGAGCTTGTTGCCCTTGACCTTCGCCGTGCAATTCAGGTCTTTCGATGTTTGATAGCCGTTGCTCTGCAGCGTCGCCCTCAGGCCGTCGTCGGTCTCGAACACGACAAGCTCATGGACGATATAGATGCCGGTTCCGCCGGCGTTCTTTCCGCCATCCTCATCGAACGTGTAGGTCCCGGCCCAATCGCTTTGAGCGAACGCAGATGCCGCCAATGCGAACACGAAAGCTAAAGCTGCGGCTGCTCTTTTCATAGGAAACGCACGATGCAAGAGTGTATTCTAAAGACGCGGGAATTATATCAATGAAAGAGAGATACATCCAGATACTGGGAATCGCGCTGACGCTTGTTTACGGCGTTTTCGTCATATTTCTCTATGCCGCCGAACCGCGCTCATTCGAAGAGATCTCCGCCAAAGCGGTCGAGACCGTTCAGAACGCCGCAACCAAAGGGCAGGTCATCACCGGGACCTACGAGATCGATCAGGCAAGATTCGCCGATGGTCTCAACGCGTTCAGGCAGGACAATTTCATCGCTGCCCGTGATGCCTTCGCCAAGGCCGATCCCGAGCGACGCGATGCTCGAACGCAATTCTATATCTCTTACAGCTATTACCGGCAGGGCTGGGGCCGCGTCGCGAACGACGATGCTCTGTTCAGGCAGGCTCTCGAATCGCTCGAACGGGTAAATTTCTTGGACAAGGATTTTCGGAGCGTAGATGCGGACCTTCAGCTTCGCACGCCGGCCGAATTGAGAAATGATCTCGAAGAGGGTCTCCGCGTGACGGCCGATGACTTCAATCCGCTAAAAGTATTTCGCGAGCGTAAATGACAGATAAAATAATGAAAGGTTCTGAGCCGCAGGGATCGATC
>JAJNPX010000317.1 GCA_021155145.1 Acidisarcina sp.
CGGCCCGTCGCATTGGATGGCCGGCAGCTTCTGGTCGCCGTTTCAGATAAGGCTTGGCAACGCAATTTGGAATCGCTCGCCCCGCAGCTGCTCTTTAAGCTCAACGCACTTCTCGGAACCTCGTTGGTGGATCGCATCGAGTTTCGCATCTCGCCCGAGAGGTTGGAAGACTCGGAGAGCAGGAACGCTGGAAAGCAGTCAACGGAGAAGCCATCGGAAGAAACCATTACGCCCGACCTCGAGGCCGCACTGTCCACGATCGCCGACGAGGCCCTTAGACGAACCGTGGCGAAAGCGGCGGCAAACTGCCTGTCGCGGCAGCCGTCAGATCTCGCGTGGCTCAATTCCGGTGGGCCGGAAATTTCATAAGTATGGATGTAAGAAACGTTGCAAAACTTGCCCATCTGGAGATCACCGACGAGGAGGTCGCCATTTACACCCCTCAATTGGCCGACATCGTAAAGTACGTCGAGCAGTTGAACGAACTGGATACCGAGAATGTCCAACCGATGCTCGGGGGCCTGACAACCGAAGGCCAGCGTACGAGCGCGGCCCGCAACGACGAGCGAATGGCCTCATTCACTCAGGAAGAGGCTCTTTCCGGGGCTCCGGCATCGGTTGACGGCCATTTCCAGGTCCCAAAGGTTCTATGATACAAAGCGGGCCCTTGCTGATCGCGAATGCTAGTTCATACAAATCCGAGTAGTTCACGCTTTCTCAGCTATAGATCGAAAGCGATCCTGTTGATGCTGATCGTTGGCTTGTCCGCGTGCAGCCTGCCCAGTCTCGAAACGCCCGCATGCACCGAATCGCGAAACTCCCTGAGAGAGTTCTTTTCATTTCATTTCGGCAACGATATGAAGTTTTCCGACGAGAGTCTAAAGCTCCGCGAAAAGTATTTGTCGCCTGAGTTTCGTGCAAAGATCGCATCGACGCCCGCGGGCACCGATCCCTTTACGAGCGGCAGCGACGACCTGCCAAAGGCTTTTCGGGTCGGCGAGTGTACAGAACTGTCGCCTGAGAAAACCATATCGACGGTACTTCTCTTTTGGAAGGACGACACGCGGACCGAGCAGCGGGAGATCAAGGTCGAGGCGATAGATGTAAACGATTCGTGGCTGGTAAATAACATTTCGAGGTAATTGTTCATACAAATGATGATCGAAGACATTGAAAGAGTCCTGGACAGCGCCGAGCGCCTCAATCCTCAGCTTAATAGCTTCCTTTCGATCGAACGGGAACATGCCCTCTCGCGCATAGAGGCTGTGAGCGCACAGACCCAGCCAAGGCCGCTGCTCGGCACGCCGATCGCCGTCAAGGACAATATCTGCACAAAGGGAATGCAGACCACGTGCGGCTCCCGGATCCTGGGCAATTATAAGGCACACTATGACGCGACCGCCGTCTCCAGGCTGAACGACGCCGGAGCCATTTTGGTCGGAAAGACAAATATGGATGAGTTCGCGATGGGTTCGTCCAATGAAAGCTCGGCTTTCGGGCCGGCAAAGAATCCATGGGATCCGGAGCGCGTACCGGGCGGCAGTTCGGGCGGTTCGGCGGTCGCCGTAGCGTCCGGCGTCGTACGCGTCGCGTTGGGATCGGAGACGGGCGGCTCTGTCCGCCAGCCTGCGGCGCTCTGCGGAATATTCGGCCTGAAACCGACCTATGGCCGCATCTCGCGATATGGGCTGGTCGCATTCGCATCCTCGCTCGACGCTATCGGGATCTTCGGCCTCACATCCCTTGATGCTGCGGCGATCCTTTCGGTGATCGCGGGCCGCGATCCGCTCGACACGACCTCCGCCGACGTTCCCGTGCCGGACTATGAACAAACGATAAACGATGACATCAAGGGAAAGCGGATCGGTGTCCCCCGCGAACTTTTCGGCGAGGGTCTCGAGGACGAGGTCAGACACGCTGTCGAGACGTCGATCGACAATTTCCGCTCACTCGGCGCCGAGATAGTCGATATCGATCTGCCATATGCCAGGTACGGGATCGCGGTTTACTACATCATTGCCACGGCCGAGGCTTCCTCC
This sequence comes from Acidisarcina sp., assembly GCA_021155145.1. Lineage (GTDB taxonomy): Bacteria > Acidobacteriota > Blastocatellia > Pyrinomonadales > Pyrinomonadaceae > OLB17. The sequence goes on from JAJNPX010000317.1 coordinate 2,040, forward strand.
AACCTCGCGCGATACGACGGGGTTCGTTATGGCTTCCGGGCCGAAGGTCAGCACGGCCTCCGCGATATGTATATGAAGACACGCGAAGAAGGCTTTGGAGCGGAGGTGAAGCGCCGCATCGTGCTTGGCACCTACGTGTTGTCGAGCGGATACTACGACGCCTATTACTCTAAGGCCCAAAAGGTCCGGGCACTGGTAAAGGCCGATTATGAGAGGGCTTTCAATGGCTGCGACGCGATCCTGACGCCCACCTCGCCATCGACCGCCTTCAAGATCGGTGAAAAGTCGGACGACCCGCTCGCGATGTACCTGAACGACATCTACACGGTCTCAGCCAACCTTGCGGGTGTACCGGCCGTGAGCATTCCCTGCGGTCTTTCAGGCAACGGCCTGCCGATCGGGACGCAGCTCATTGGAAACTTCTGGTCGGAAGCCCTTTTGCTGAATATGGCGAATGTCTACGAGAACAACTTTCCGCTTGGCGAAAAGCCGCTCATTTTTGCTGAGTGACGATCTGGTTCGTTTGTATCTGCGGCGAATCGAGGAGAGGCTTCCGGCCTGGTCGGGGATATCTATGGTAGGCATTGTTTTGTTACAGACGCAGGTGCGTGTATTCGAGGTTTCGGGCTATTACCCCAAAATCGTTAGGAGGAAGAATATTCTGCCAGCGGCTCGAATCCACAAGCAGCTTTGCAGCTTCGGAGGCAGGCAGAGGGCGTGAGAAAAGAAAACCCTGCCCGTATTCACATCCGAGGATCCGTAGCTGGTGAAATTGATGAATGCTCTCGATCCCTTCAGCAATAACGCTAAGTTTTAGTGCTTTTGCAAGGGCGATCACGGTCCGTACGATCTCGCCGTTCTCCGATCCGTCTTCCATCGTTCCGACGAAGGATCGGTCTATCTTCAGGGTATCGATCGGGAATCGGTGCAAGTAACTCAAACTTGAATATCCGGTACCGAAATCGTCGATGCTCAACCTGATGCCGAGGTCGCGTATCTTGTTCAAGACGTTGATGGTGTGTTCGGCATTTTGCATCACGGCGCTTTCCGTGATCTCAAGCTTCAAGTGTCCAGGCTCGGTGCCGGTCTCGAAGAGTATGGTTCTCAGCTGATCGACGATCCCACGCTGAACCAAATGGCTTGCCGAGAGGTTGACGCTCACGATCAAAGATTCGGGCGCGAGGCCTTCCTCTTTCCACGCTCTCGCCTGCTCACACGCGGAACGAAGCAGGCCGACCGTCATCGGGATCATCAGGCCGGTGGTTTCGGCCACCTCGATGAATTCCCCCGGTGTTATAAGGCCGCGGCTCGGGTGGTTCCAGCGGACCAGGGCCTCAAAGCCCATCAGGCTCACATCGTCAAGATTTACCAGCGGCTGGTAGAAAAGTTCAAATTCGTCCCGCTCAAGCGCAAGCCGAAGGTCTGTTTCCAACTCGAGCAGCGACACTGCCCGCGCATGCATTATCTGGTCAAAGACGACATAGCTCTTGTTTGTCTCTTTGGCGTAGTACATCGCGATATCGGCATCGCGAAGTATCTCGTCGGCATTCTCGTATCTCGCGGCGCTGGTTGCGATGCCGATGCTCACGCTGGTGAATATTTGGCGGCCCTCGAGTTCGAACGCCCTCGAAAGTTCTTCCGCCACGCGTTCGGCAAAGGCCTCGGCATCCTTCTGACTCGGGATCTCGCGAAGCAGTATCGCAAACTCGTCTCCGCTAAACCGCCCGACGGTGCCCGCTTCGCCCGTCAATTCGGCAAGGCGGACGGCAACGTCCAGGATCAGCCTGTCGCCGACCGAGTGGCCAAGGCTGTCGTTGACGGTCTTGAAGCGGTTCAGGTCAAGAAACAGGAGGGCAAACTGTTCTTCGGAACTTGCCCGTGAACGAGCGATCGCCGGCCCCAGGAGTTCCAGGAACTGGTTGCGGTTGGCAAGTCCGGTGAGGGCGTCGTGAAACGCGGCATGCCGAAATCTCTCTCGGCTCGTTCTGAGGGCCTTGGCGCTCTTTTCCAATTCCTCAACGTAGTGCTGCAGTTCCTCTACGTGCGTTTCCGCTTGTTCCGCCCTGAAGCGTTCCGCCGTCTCGGCGGAGGCCGCCTCTCGCCGGATCTCGCCGACGTATCGGAGGTGGCGTCTGACGATCAAAGCAACGCAGACGAGGCTTACACAAGCCACCAGAGCGCCCACCGTCGTTTCGCCGAACTGGAACAGCAGCAGTGAGCATATCGCCGCCCCCACACCTAGAGGA
>JAJNPX010000027.1 GCA_021155145.1 Acidisarcina sp.
CCTTCCTCTGTGTACCATTCTCCGATCGGTTCTTCGATCGTCGGAAAGGCAAGCGACGAGGTCCAACCAGCAGCACTCCTTTCCGCAAATGTCGGCCATAGCTGGGTTACGTACTGCCTAAACCCACCGATCGGAGTATCGTAGTGATAGGTAGACCCATTCCTCATTCGCCAGAGTTTGGAAGAATAGCCAATCCCGACAGGCAGTGAGTTCCCGTTGCGTCCGGGATATGAGAAGAGCGGGATGCTCATCTCCATCGCCAACGTTGACGGATTTATTCGGGCCAAACTCTTGAGGTTCTGATCCGCTTTTGCCTCTGTATTCTTGCCCTGCGGGCTGTTTGCACCACCCTGGCCGTTTGTCACCCGGGCTAGAGATGTGGCTAGTAAAGCGATGAAAATGAAAACGAGGATGGGTTGAGCTTTGGATACTTTCGGGAAGTTTGTGGAGCGCATAGTTTTGTTTGCAGTTGCTTTGCTTGCAGATAGATGAGTCCGGCCAAAATATTTGGGTCAGCCTACCTCCTGTAGAACGCAGGTACGGGGATGTCGCCGGTGGTGCCCCAGTAGTCATAGCGTGTGGAGCCGTCGGATGATCTTCTAATCCACCAGAGTGCGGTCGCGGCGTTGTTAAAGGTGGCGAGGTCGGTCTTTCCGTCGAGGTCGTAGTCGTTGTGGACCGGAGTGTCGCCGGAGGCTCCCCATTGGGTCGAGACGAGAGAGCCGTCTGTCGATTGGAGAACGTACCAATAGGCGGTCGATGACTTGAATATCGCCGGGTCGGCCTTTCCGTCGCCGTCAAAATCGGAGCTGACCGTGTGGGTGCCGGTTTGGCCGATGTATGCCCCGTAGGATTGGCCGTCGCTCGAACGGTTTATGTAGAAGGCCTGATCGCCGGGGCGGAATACCGCAAGGTCGGCGAGGCCGTCGCCATCGTAGTCAGCCGGAGCCGGCAGATCGCTCGTCACCCCGAAGCCGGCAGAGAAGGTATTCGAGTCGGAGCTTCTGCGAATGTACCAGGTGTATGTTCCCGTGCCGGTGTCGAGCCGGTAGACCCCGACGTCGGTCTTGCCGTCGCCGTCGAAATCTCCCGTAACCGGGACGTCTCCGCTCGCACCATAACTGATCGCGTACCAGCCGCTGCCGTCCGATGGATAGATGTACCAGTTGTTGTCCGATGCACGATAGACACAGAAATCGGTCTTGCCGTCACCGTCGAAGTCTCCGGGCATGGGCACGTCTCCGGTCCCGCCCCACGAGAAGAATGTCTGCTGCGAACCGGTCTGCCCCTTTACGTACCAATATCCGTCGGAGGCTCTCCACACGGCGATGTCCGCGGGCGGTGCCGCAACGGCATTCGCATCTTCGACTGCGAGGAGCCTGGATCCGGCGTAAACGTATTCCTTGCTCAATTGCGGCGTCGGCGATGGAGGCGGAAACGGATTCCATGCCGATGTTGCGTATTTGGGAAGCTCGCGGCCGAACCAACCCGTCTTCTTGCCTGTCAGCCCATCCGTTTTGGGGAACCAGTCATTCGACGCAAAGACTCCTGCGGTGACGAGAAATATTCCGGCGGCTATGCCCAAAATGGACAAAGCTCGGGTGCGGTCCGTGGCTGATCGAAGACGGATGAGGGACATTTGGATCTCTCCTGTTAATATGAATCGGCTGTGCCGGTCGAATCTCGGACGAGAATTTGGAATATTCCCTTCTGCTTCAACCCGCGTTAAACGAAAGAATGTTGATTTCGGACTTTGGGTGGCGTATTATGCGGGATTGTTAGGCACGCATAGTATGGGACCTTTGGTTCCTACTAAGTGAACAACAGGCCCGGTGGATAATTGGCGTTATTCGCCGGGCTCCTTTCTGCTCAACTCTTCAACGTTTCAAAGAATTTCGAACAAACAAAAACCGCCCTACTCGACGACCGGGTCAGGGCGGACAGATCAAAATCAAATTCATTGGGTTCGACGTGCTCTGCGTTGCAAACGCACGACCGTATCCATCGAAACCTAATGGGAGTTTCGTCAATAAAATTCAGGTTGTGGAAGAGGTACAGCATGCAGAGAGATCGCTGTATATCAAAGCCTCAGTTCGCGTCGGAATCTCACCATGAGATTCACTCCACGTTTGACCACGAACTGCATTCAGTAACTTGAACTGAAATAAATTGTGCACGAAATTAGCACACCGATCTCGACTATGTCAACAATTAAATTAGCGATTGTAGCTAGCACATGATATGTCCGGTAGGCGTAGCAGATGAAATGTCCGGTGTGAGTGATCGGGGGGAGATAGCTTCTAATGTGCTATGGCAAAGATTCCCAGGATCGCGGTTGAGCGGGAAATGACGATACAGGAAGTGATACTGATGGCGATGGCTAAGAAGCTGACGTGGATAGAGGCATCGCAGGTTTTAGGGTATACGGACTGTCACATGCGGCGGGTGAAGGCGAAGTACGAGCGTGAAGGATTTCATGGTTTATACGACGGCCGGTGCGGGAAGCTGAGTCCGAGACGGATATCGTCGGAAGTGGTCGAGGAAGTGCTGAGATTGTATCGGAAGGAATATTTTGATTTCAACGTGGTGCATTTTCACGAGAAGCTGGTGGAGCGGCATGGGTTTGCGATCAGCTACACATGGACAAAAAGCCTGCTGCAAAAGTCGGGATTGGTAGCGAGAGAGCCAAAGCGAGGGGTGCACCCACCTCGACGATCGCTTGAGCGTAGCCTTCGGCCCGCACCAGGTTGGCGTCTTCGATGCCCATGGAAACACCTTTTGCAAAACAAAGAAAAAGCCGTGGAAATGCCGCTCTTGTGCAAAACTCCCGAAGCGGGAGTTTCACACAACAGCTTGGAAAAGTCGCCGACGATCCAACTCTTAAAGCCTCAAAGCGACTTTCCCACATTCCCACCGCTTCTACTAGTGGTCAGATAAATCTAAGAAAAGGAGATGAACCAAAACCGGACATCTTCATTTGCTACTAACACAATTAAACTAGCGATTGTGGTTAGGACATGACATGCACAAGAGTTTCGCAAGATTACAAAAAGGTCGCCATTCAGCGACCCTAAGTCCTTGATTCTATTGGTGGCCAGGGACGGGATCGAACCGCCGACACGCGGATTTTCAGTCCGCTGCTCTACCAACTGAGCTACCTGGCCTGGAGTCGAGCAAAACTTGAGTGTAGATAAGCCGGAACTTCCTGTCAAATATGAGGCTGAACAAAATCTATTTCAATCGCTTGTAAATTCTCGCCGGAAATAATTTGTTGACAAACATTGTTGAGTGCCTATAATTAGTCTTTACCGGCCGTTAGCCTATGGCGTCCGGCTCACCTTCCGAAAATTGTTTGATACCTGCCCGTGCCGGTTTGAACGCCGTCGCTGACCCCCAGAGACGCAACCTTCGAGCCGGCACAGCCATTTTAAATGATTGGAGTTCAAATGAGACCTGTCTTGATTTTCTTTTTTTTGGCTTTTACTTTGATCACTCTTGGATGCGGATCGACCGCCGATTCGAATAATGCTTCGAACACGAACGCCGCGGCAAATAACACCAACGGTTTCAGACAATTGGATGCGAACAACCTGCCTCCTGGTCTTTCGGCCAGCCCGATCGTACCGAGCACTAACACAACGCCGGGGATACCGCCGCCTTCGAACGTAGTGAACGCCATCCCCAAAGGCGTGACGCCGACACCCGGCATACCCGATCCAAAGGCGGCTAACAAGATGAAGCCGGGAGCGACGCCGACACCCGGAATTCCCGACCCTGAGACCATGAGGCGTCAGCTCGAGCAGCGGAATTCGAACCTGAGTTCCCCTCCGCCTCCCCCGCCCGGCTCCGGCGAAACGATGATGAGGTCCAAAAAACCCCGAGCCTCAAATGCAAACAATTGAACTAAAAGAGGAAGCATGATGCTTCCCTTTTTAGCTTAGGCTTGCGCGGCATCTACCTTGGTCATACCGAGTGCCGATTTTACGTCGGCCTCGATCCTGTCCCTAAGTTCGTGATTTTCCTTGAGCATATTCTTGACGTTTTCACGGCCTTGGCCAAGCCTTTCTCCCTTATAGGAAAACCACGCGCCACTCTTTTCGACCACATTGTTGTTTGACGCGAGATCGATCAGGTCGCCCTCCCGAGAGATCCCTTCTCCATACATAATGTCAAACTCCGTCTCTCTAAACGGGGGAGCGCACTTATTCTTTACCACCTTTACGCGGGTGCGGTTCCCAACTACGCGATCTCCTTCCTTGATAGCGCCGATACGCCGAATATCGAGACGTAGGCTTGCATAGAACTTCAAAGCCTTTCCGCCGGTCGTCGTTTCAGGCGAGCCAAAGAACACACCGATCTTTTCGCGAAGCTGGTTGATGAAAATGAACGTCGTCCTGGAATTAGCGACGATCGCGGTGAGCTTTCTCAAAGCCTGAGACATCAGCCTCGCCTGAAGGCCAGGAAGCGAATCTCCCATCTCGCCGTCCAGCTCAGCCCGCGGGACCAGGGCCGCTACCGAATCGATTACGATCACGTCGACACTGTTTGAGCGGACGAGCGTCTCGGCGATCTCCAATGCCTGTTCGCCGGAATCGGGCTGCGAGATAAGCATGTCTTCGATACTTACGCCTAGCTTTTGGGCGTAATCAGGATCCATCGCGTGCTCGGCGTCGATATAAGCGGCGACACCGCCAGCCTTCTGAGCCGATGCCACGACCTGCAAAGCCAACGTTGTCTTGCCGGAGCTTTCCGGGCCGTATATTTCAATGATCCGACCCCGCGGCATGCCGCCCACCCCGATCGCCGCATCGAGGCTAAGGCAATTCGTCGAGATCGAACTGATCTCCTCGTGCGGCCTTTCCCCCAATCTCATTATCGAACCCTTGCCAAATTTCTTTTCTATTTGAAGTAGGGCGGACTCGATCGCCTTTGCTTTGTCGATACTCATTTACAGTTTCTCCTTTGGGAACAGAATTCTATGTAAATATATCAGTGTGTATTATATAATGCAAGGTGTTGCATTAATGATACAGTCTCGTAGTCTATGGTGTGTTGCTCAAAAAAATAATCGATTCGTGGGAAATTGGCAAGGCCGTCGCAAGTTCCCTTGCTGTGGCCCGGTCCGGCGGTCAAACAACGAACGTTTCTGCGGCAACCTTGCCGACTCATTCAGCCAAAGACCAGAGCATTTCGGCTTTCGAAGGGGGGGCTGCACGTTTCGGGAAAATGATCGCCGCAATGGTCCGATAGATGATAACAATGTCGGTCGTCAACGTCCGGTTTCTCACAAAGTCGACATAGCCCCTAACCTTGTAGGGCTGGACAACATCTTTGTAAAACGAATCGTCCGCATTTAGATCTGCAAGTAACTGTTCCTCGTTTCGCAGGCGCAGCGTCACCGGATCCGTCAAACCTGGTCGGAACCTTAGGATCTCTTCCCAAGCCGGATCGTTCAGATCTACAAACTCCGGAACCTCAGGACGCGGTCCCACTATACTCATGTCGCCTCGCAATACGTTCCACAATTCGGGCAACTCGTCGATCTTGGAGCGGCGAAGCAGCCTGCCGATCGGCGTGACCCGGCGGTCATTGGCCGCCGTCACAAGTGAACCCGAAACGGAGTTCATCGTTCTCAGCTTGAAGAGGGTAAA